>VGJF01000020.1 GCA_016867585.1 Candidatus Aminicenantota bacterium
CCTGGCGGCATACGGGCTTCAACGTCCACAGCCGCGTGCGGGCCAAGACGAAGCCGGAAGCCGAACGGGTGGGCAAGTATATGATCCGTCCCGTTCTCTCTCTAGAGCGGCGAGGATGTTCCAGAGCGTCCGCCGGTAAAGGTCGGGGCTGGTGTTCTGGTCAAGGTGGGGGTCGGCTTCGACGTCAAATTGAAACGCGTCGCCCGCCGCCCGTTTCGTCCGAAAGGAGCATTCGCTCCGGGCCAGGAAATCGTCGTCACCTGGACGCCTGTACCGCGTCCGGTAATAAAATCGGGTGTTCGGCTGCAGGGGCGAGAGGACTGCTTCGATGGGATTTCCTCACCCCCTGCGAGCCGTCGTCGTCCGGTCCGAATAGACGCCGGTCTGGACGCCGAACTCGAAATATATGTCAAGGTCTTCGTCGGCCATCATCTTCACGGTCACCGAGGTATCGGTGGGCCGGCCGAGGAGCTCGCCGTTCGTAAAATTGACGGAATCCAAAGCCCGCACTGAGCTTGCCCGCGGCGTTCGTGAAGGAACCGGGCCCCATGGCGTTAGCTCTCCCAGGCAGGCTGAAATAAGCAGCGTCAAAAGTCCCATCCCGGCTACGGATGCGCCTATTCGTCTCAGGACCTCAGACGACATGTTTGACTCGAACTTTCATTCGTTTTCCAATCCTCGGATCGCCGGGCGTTCAGATGCCGGTCAAAACTTCCAGAAAACTCCCGCTGCCGCGATCAGGTTATGGATTTTATCAGGGTCGGCGAAGAGAAGCCGATAGCGAAGATCGATATTAAAGCCCAATGAGGACGAAATCATGAAGCAAACCCCTCCCCCGGCGTCGGCGAAAAAGCTTACGGTCCTGCTCGGGGGAGCGAACGTCACTTCATACCCGAATTGGGAGAAAGCCGTCACGATATCGCTCGAAATTTTATCCGCTCCTCCGCCCAGGACAAGGTAGGGCCGAATCCGGCTGGCGGACAGCTCCCAAACAACGTTCAGGGAAGCCGCGAGGTGCTTCGCCGATTTGATCGAGACCGTGTCCTGGTCCGAAGGATCGGACAGGGATAACGTGGAGGCCAGGGCATACTCTCCGCAAAGCTCGATCCCCAGGCGGTTGTTCAAATAAAACGTGAAGGCGGCGCCGAAGTTCATCGGCGTGTGGGCGGGGGTGACCGGAAAGTCGTTGCTGCCCATGACATAATCATCGGCGGAGCCGTAAGCAAAGACATGGTTTACCCCGCCGAAGAGGGAGATCTGGAACCGCTTCATCTGCCCAAACGCCAGGCTGGCGGCCAGGGTCATCAGAATGACGAACCATCGGACTTTTTTCATGGCATTGCTCCTCTTCATTGGACAATTATATCCTTTCTTCCCGGTGGGGATCTCAACGGCGGAAAGTTCCTTTTTTCAAATCGGGAACATAGGCCGGGGAATTCCCGCGGACTAGGCGGACGTAGCTGCAAATTCGGATCGCATCTCCCGGCCTGATCAGGTCGTATGTCTTGATCCGGATGTCGGCCAAGGAGGGCATTTTCATTCTCATCTCCGGCTGCTTCCGTCTTTGTCCCCCTTCCCAAATAAAAAGTCGGTATTGGGAATGTCGGGCATAGCGATCGGATCGGCGTACAGGTAGGCCCCCATTGATCTGGTCCGGCGGATTCGGCCAGATCAGATATCGATGAGTTGTTTCTTTTGTATAATCAGCTCCACAGCTCGGCCCATCGCTATTTCAAAAGCCCCCCATAAAACTATCGGCGCATGGGAGTGACGATCATCACAGCGAGATCGAGAAGGTTCTTGACACACGCGTCAATTTTGTCAACTTTAGGTTCTTCCTTGCTGTAGCCAGGACCATTTTGGAATAATTGACGGCATCCTGTTTCCGGAGCTGCTTGAAGTATTGACTCGAGAAGCAGGCTGAACATAATTTTCCCGTTTGAGCCGGGTCCTCCGGGCTTCTCCAGATAAGACTCAATCTTCTTGATTTTCGAGTCAACCTCGCTCTTGTCCATGGCTTCAACAAAGCTTGCCATCAAGATAAAGGTCGACAGGACCGAGAGAATGAATAGTGTTTTTCTCATTTCTGGCCTCCTCTCACGATTGTGATTTCGTTTTTTTGTTCCTCCATTACAATAACCATTCGGCAATAACTCTTTGTTTGCCTAAAAAGTGCAAACATGTCCCATTTGGTAGTGTGATCTATAAGAGAGGTCGCAATGTGAACAAATTTTCCTTTCATTCTGCGGATGGCCGAGGAGCAAGTGCCGCACCTCCCGTCGAAAAGTTGGACAGAGATGAGCCGGAAGGGTTATAAAATCGATCCGATGGTCTGTCCCAAGTGTGGAGGGAAGATGAAGGTCGCCGCCTTCATCACCGATTATCTCGCCGTAAACCAGATCACCGATCACCTGAAGTTGATTTTCGTGGCCAGGAAGTCGCCGCCCTCCCATGTCATAGGGCATGTCTTCTTGAAGGCGGCCGAGGAGAGGAAGGAATATTTTTAGGAACGCATGGTTTCCAGGAGCAAGGCAGGCTTATCGTTTTTGGGCAGGTTTTCCGCTCGTCCGCAACGATGATGTCTCTGGCGGGTACGTCTCGCGACCATTTTCTTTTTTTTGACCTCGGCCCGAGGTCGGGAGTATCATTCTTCCTTGAAGAGCTGCAGCGATGCCGAACCGAGCATGGGGAAGCTCACGCAACACGGAAAAGCAAATTCCCATGCCTAGAGGGAGTACGTGGTAGTTGGCCGCTCTTGACATGCGGCGGAGCGCGCTTTATTCTCCCCCATGTGAAAAGACGGGATTTTTGAAGCGAAACGAAGTTTTCCATTCATGAGAAGTTTAATTTCACCCAGCGGAAAAATTCGATTTTTTGGGACGGTTCTTGTCGCTGCCTTTGTCTCGGTCGTCCGCGCGGCCGCCGCTCAAGATTGCCTAGTCGTGTTCGCCTCGAACTTGGAGAGTCGCGAAGGAGCGCATCGCGAATTTTCGAACGGCGCCGACCTGTACTGCGTCCGCTTCAATCCGAAGACAAGGACTGTTTCGGAATTGACCCGCCTGACTTCTTACCCGGATGCCGCCGAATGGTTCCCCTCGCTGTCTCCGGATACGAAATGGGTCGCCTACAACTTCGGACAGGGCTCCTCTAACGAAGTTCGGGTGCTGAATCGCTTGACCGGCGCCGAGGCCGCGGTTTTTCAGGGCGGGCGCTTCCCCGAATGGCTTGGGAATTCGGAGCTCCTCGTCTCCAACACAGGCGGATCCGCTCGAGACATCTTTAGGGTGACTTTGGACCTCAAAGGACCCCTCCCGGTCGTCGTCGCCAGCCGGCGCCTCACGGACAGGGTTGTCTGTCCTGGCACGGAATATGCTTCCGATGCATACCCGTTTAGCGACGGCAGGCGAATCGCCTTTCATGTCCTTCGTGAAGGGAACACACCCGGGGCGGCCATGGCCATCATGAATGTGGATGGAACTGGATACCGCCGGATCAGCGACTGGGACGGTTCCGGCCACGGCATCGTCGATTCGACCGGAAAGTTTATCGTTTGTGGATCGTCTCGGCTCGGGATGACTCAGGTCTTCGGCGTCGACGATCCTCCGCAAGCCCCGGTTATAATTCCGCTTCCCGTGGCTGGAGCCGATCTCGCCTCCTATGACAGCCGATTCCATTCAGTCGCCAAGGCGCACTGGTCGTACGCCGCCCGGGGCCGGGACGACCGATCGCTGCTGTTGAGCGCTCAGGGATCCTCCGCGGACAATGTGCTTTCGTTCTCCCGCTTGCTTTATGTTTCTTGCGACGACCAGTGGCAGAATCCCTGGATCTTCGACTTCTCCTCCGCCATCGAGGCCTTGGTCGGCAAGAGCGGCCATGATTTCTGCACAGCCTCCATGCGAGTGATCCCCGGACAATTGCTGGATCGCGGCGTGGTCTATGTCTGCCTCTTCATGCATAATGAAGACTATGACCACCCCAGATATCCCAATTTCACCCAGATGATGAACAAGCTCGCCTTCATCGAAAGCCGCAACAACCTGATCGAATTCTGCAAAATGCTCAGCCGAAACAAAGTCCCGTTCAATTGGGAGACCGACTGGAATTTTCTCTACGGTGTCCTGCGCTGGGACAGAGGCGCGGTCGCCGCGAACACGGCCGGCAAGAATGTCGTGAGGTATATCCACGAGAACCTCGGCGTCTCGGTCGATCCGCACTCTCACGAAAAATACGGTCATAACTACAGCGACGTGGCGTTCCTGATTGAATTGGCCGGCGTCGGGCCGACCAACGTCGTCGGCGGACATATCTGGGATCCGGCGGATCCGGGCTATCAAAATTGGGAGCGGTTCAAATCGCCTTTGAGGGGCCTCAGGTTTCCCCTGGCGCTTTGGAAGGGCGACATTCTGATGGGACAGGGAACGTCGCTTCATGTGAATGATCCATCTCCGTCCGGAGTCTGGAAGCCGAAAGGCAAGTATGAGTACTGGATCCATGATCCCTCGGGAACGGTTCTCGCCGTCGGACAATATCGGTGGGGCGTTCAGGGAGTGATCGATCTCATGAATTTGTATCGAGATGGAGCCATCCCCGCGGGCAAGATCCTGACGTCTTCGATTGGCGTCGGCCAATTCGCGTTGAACTCCGCCTTCACAGCTGACTTTGAAAAAACCATCCTGAAGCCTCTCCTGGACCTGCGAGCCAAGGGAGAGATCAAGATCGTCACCTTCGGACAACTCATTTGTGATTGGGAAACAATCTACGGTTCGGTGCCGCACATTTACAATCCGCCCACAGCGCTTCGATCCCGAGAAAAGGGGCAATCATGAAACGTGTCGGACCGATCTTCATTCTCTGCGCAGCCGTTGCCGTCCTGGGATCGGCGCCCGGGCCTTCACTCGGCGTGGGCTGGGACCCGAACGTCCAGTTTCCCGGAGCATCCGTTTTCACGCGTCTCGCCAATCCGGTCAGCCCGGATTTTTCCCCGCAAAACAGGCCCCAAGACTACGGCCCATGGAATCGCGACCTGGAATGGTACGCTTCCTCGGACGGGCTCATGTTTTCCAAGAAAGGAACTTTTGTCGAACGCGGCGGAGTTCCCTCTCTGGCCAAGGCGATAGATGGCCGGCTGCAGGCCGTCTTCCAATGGTTTCCTTTGTCCAAGAAGGAAGCGTTTGACCAGGTTGCCTTTAAGATCAGCTCTGACCTGGGAGAGAGCTGGACCTCCCCCGAACTCATCCAAGTGTCGGGCTTGCCGCCTCAGCTTTTCAGGGTATTCGATCCGACTCTCGTCGGCCTCCCCGGCGGTGGATTCCGGTTGTATTTCAGCTCGGAACGCATCGGTCCGCTGAACAGCCGCGGGAACAGGGCGATTTTCTCGGCCGTTTCGGGCGACGGGATCCATTTCCTGTTCGAACCCGGGCAACGCTTCGGCTTCGATGACAGCGAAACCTACGATTGCGCCGTCGGTGTTTGGGGCGGCCTTTGGCATCTCTATTGTCCCAGGCCATTTTCTGAGGGCTGGGGCTACCATGCGACCTCGGCGGACGGTTTGAATTTCGTCCGGCAGCCGGATGTGTTTATCGACTCGCGGTTGGATTGGCTCGGGAACGTGCTTGCTGGGGCAAACGGACTGTTCTTCTACGGGTCCGGGCGAACGGGGGGCTGGGCGGCGTTTTCCTCGGACGGCTTCGCTTGGACTTTGCTCGCGGACCGCACCGGCCTGGGCGGCGACCCCGCGATCGTGATGGCCGGAGAGAATCGATATCTGGCCGTCAATACGGGCCCGCTCCGGCCGGATGCCAAGCCGGGACCGCCCGTCTTCAGCAAAAAAACGATCGTCAAAAGATGATTCCGGGAGAGCGGTAGGTCGGAATCCTGTGGAAACCATGAAAACAAATCCAGATCGTGATATTGATTTCGGTCTTAGCGGTCGCGTCGTTCTCCACGGAGGAGAGGAGATTCCTGGGGGCATTCAAGGTCGGATTGAGCCATGCCTTCGAATCCGGAACGGTCGATCAATATGAATATGTGATGGGGAGCAACGATTTTCTGGTCGCGCCCGCTCATTCCTCTCCCTGGCTCAGCTTGGCTATTCGATATGCTTGCGCCGGCCGCTTGGCCGTCGAGCTCGAGGGCGCGTATTTTTTCGCCGCCTCCGTGATGCTTGTCGATCCATCGGATCAGAATTCTGTCAACATCCAAACAGCCGAGCACTTTTTAGCGGGGCGAATGTCAGAACCTATTCCCCGGCAGGGAGAAGCTCCGGGTGTATTTTGCCGCGGGAGGGGATTTCGAAAATATATTCGACAAGGCTCGGGATAACACTCCGGCCGGCGGCTACGAAGTCGAACTAGGGACTCCTTCCCGAAGCGTCGATCCGTTCGTCAGCGCCGGGATCAGCGCCGATGATGACATCCGCTCGGCGCTCGGACTGGCCATGGATTTTCGCTATCCTCTCATCTTCGCCGATCCCGATCGGAGGAAGGCACCTCAGACCACGACAGGGATGCTCGTCCGGTTCTGATCTGTCTCATCCCCAAGCCGATTCCTCCTGGCCCGTAAAGTCATCAGTCTTAGCGACGAATGACGGATTTTTTCGTTTGTTCGTGGCTGAACTGCAGGATGCGGGAGGAGAACTTGAACTCGCCCACCCACAAAAGATGTCCGGAGACGGCCAGAGATCCCGGCCAGAAGAGGCGGTTCCTTCCGATACCAGGCTCAGTGTCGGCCAAGGAAGGCTGGCCAAGGACAACTGCCTTGGCGGGATCGCCGGCCGTCGCGATATCCTGCCAGAGATAGACCGCGCTTCCGTTGGTGTTGGCAATAGCCAGGCTGCCGCCGAACGTGATGGCTTCTGCCGGCAGATTGAGCGGCAAGTTCTGGCTCCTGCCGACGGTCCGGTAAGGCTTGATATCGACCCCGCTCTTCATGTCGGCAACCCGGTAAACCAGAATGTTTTCGGAGCCGGACTGCACGGCAGCGCATAAATACGTCCCGTCGCTGTGGAGATGATTGAGAGGATGGCCTGGCGCCTTGAACGTCAAAATCGGCTCTTCGTACCCTGTCTCCGGCAGGCTGGACCAGACCGAGATCGTGCCATCGACATCAGCCAGATAAAATCGATCATCGTCCAAAGCCACCCCCCGCAACTCTTGAAAAGATACCCGTCCGATGCGATCGGAAATGACCCTGGCGGGAGCCTCGCCATCCCAGGGGAGGGCGTTCCAGATCGCGATTTTCTTCTTGCCCGCGATGACAAGATGATCTTTCCAGAGGGCATTGTCCCAGGGAGCCAGGTCGAGTTGCTTCAAGGAGATCTTTACGTCCGGCGCTTGTCCGCTGGACGACGGCAGGGACCTCCACATCCAAACCTTCCGGTCGAAATCCGAGGTCGCGATGAGGCTCCTGCCGTTTGTGGCCAAGACTGGATTCTGGATATAGTTCAATTGTTCAAGTGTGTTAGCGCTGACAGAGGGGCTGCCCAAGGCGAAATCGGGCCACTCGTCAGATCGAGCCGGAACGGTCTGATAGACCTGCACGTTGTTGCCGTTGTAATTGTTCGCATAGAGCCTCCCCCCTGCAACGACCACGTCAGGCCCGTCGCCGTTTGAATAATAAGGATTGCGGATGATGAGATCGGGAGGCCGGCTCGCGGTCCGAGGGAGCGAGTTCCATATTTCGAGAAAGGACGCGCCGGCGGCGATGAGGCGGCCGTCGGGTAGCTGGACGCCTTTGATCCATCCCTCGCGGAAATAATCGTAGGTTTGGTCAGGGCGTGAGGGAAAGGAGTTCCAGAAAAACGTGCCGGAGCGATTGCCGTCGATTTTCGCGTTGTGGTCGGAAACGAAAAAATATGAAAATCCATCCGAAGAGATATTCCGCAGCGTTCCGAATTGAGGCAGGCGGATGGCGTAATCCGGCGGCTGATTATCGAAGCTTGGAAGGGAATTCCAGAACAGGAGGGCACCGCCGTGAGTCGCAGCCACTGCCAGCTTGATTCCGTCTGTCCAAACGCCCCACGGCCACTCATATCGGTCGGCGGAAGCGGGAGAAAAGCCGGGGAGAAGAAGCTCGACATCGGCCGCCTGTCCGTTCTGTTGCGGAAAACGCTTCCAGATCAAGACGCGGTCATTCTCCGTGTCTGCGACCGCCACCATGCCGTTGGCGGCGGCGACATTTCCGGGGAAATTCAGCCCCTTTTTTGATGTCCCAGGATTGTTGGTGAAGAAGCTGTCCTGTCCAAGGACGAGATCGGGATAGTCGTCCCACGACGAAGGCGGAGTGAGCCAAACGAGGACACGGTTGTTGAATCGATCGCACAGCAGGAAGCGGAGGCCGTCGGAAGCCAAGCCGCTGGGATGGTTAAACAGAAGCCCGCCGCCCGTCGTGTCAAAATCCATACCCGAGAGCATGAGGTCTGCATCCTGGCCGGTGCGGAACCAGCGCGTTGGGGCGGACCGGGAATTCGTGTAGCTCAATCCGATGAGAAGGCTGATGACCAGGCTTATGGTCAGAACGCCGGGCTTTAGGCGACGTTTTCCTCTAGTTCCAGGATCAGGAATGGGGAACATGATGATGTGACGCGCCTCCCCCTGGAGTCTGGTAGACTTCCAAAAGGTAATACTTTTTAGGGAAATTCCTTTTCCGCCCGGAGCTTGGGACGCGTCCGGAATCGGCTTGAATACCCATCTTGACTTCGTCAACGAGTGTATTCCGGCCCGCGGGCGAAGTCAAGCGCGGCCCGGTGCGCCGGAAAGCGGTCCGGACCGGCGAAAGCGGCCGGCTCCGGCCGCCGCGGGGCGATTATCCGGACACACTTCGCCGACCGGGTCAACGATCACGATACATATTCGGCCGGGGGATCGGGAAAGAACCCGGCCGGAGGGTCGGCCTCCCAAAGGAGCTCCTGGAGGGAGACCTGAGCCGGAGGAGGGCGCTCGGCCATAAAAGTCAGCTTCAGGTGCTCGATGATCCTGTCGACGACGACGTGCTCCGTGAGGAAGGCGACGACCTTCATCCGGCTGCCGGACTTGGGGCAGACCATCGGGTCCACCTCATAGACCTTCCGGATCATCGCTGCCCAGCCCTTGGAGGGGACGCGCCGCAGCTCCTCCTCGACAATGCGCAGAGGAGCCGCCTGAAGGCTCGCCTTCTTGACCTTCCCCCGATGGGCGTTGGCGTAGAGGCCGTAATATCGCACCGTGACCTGGCCCTTGTCGGGGATGTGGGAGGTCACCCGGGCGATGAACTCCAGGTAGTCCATCGTCTCTGTCACTCGGGCGGCCTGGCCGTACCGATCCATGCCGGCGTGCTGAATAGGATTTGGACGAGGGCTGAAATGGGAGTGACCGTCATGCGCGATTGTGAGCACATCTTCCAGGCTTAAGCTAGGCTCGTAATCCGCTCAGCCTCAATCCATGAGGAAGCCAGCCCAGCTGCCTTCCAAGCAGCGGGTCGGGGGTTCGAGTCCCTCCAGGCGCGCTTATCGATCCGCCGGGCGTCTGCCGCGGAATCCGTCCAAGGTACCGTCGGATAATTAACGCCGACGCGGGCGGTCCCCCGGCTTCTGAGGACGCCGGGATTCCAGGCCTTTCTTTTTCCTGATGGTGGCCAAGGCATCCTTAAGGACGGGGAGAATGAGGGTGTCCTTGGGCCGGCCGACCGCTTCCTTGCTCTTGATGATCCGGTCCAACGCCAGGATCCTGACCGATAGGCGCCCCAGGTCGACAAGGATCGAATGCGTCTGTTCCTCGTCGAACGTCCCCAGGCCGTGCATGGTCAATACGACATCAAAAAGCTCAACGGCCTCCCCGGCGAACGTCGGCGGACGCAATCCGATCGTCGGGACGAACGTGCCTCCGACCTTCGCCAGGGCGGCCTTGATGCCGGGATCCTTGAGATCTTTAAACCAGAGGTCGATGTCCTGGGTCACGATGGGAGCGCCCTGCAGCCCGGCCGCCGCGGCCCCGACGATCATGAACTCGACGCCCCGTTTTTGCAGTTCCCTTAAAAAGGAGATCTCCCTACCGGTGAAGAACGATCTTTCTGCCACGGATCAAACTCCTTCGCAGCCTCCGGATCGGCTCCTCCTCCAGCAGGAGGAGGGTCAACCGGACGTTATCACGATCGAGATCCGGATTGCCGGCGACGATGCGGTCCGTCAGGCGCAAAACGCGGCGGACCTTCGTGACGTCAGGCCTCTTTTCGGTGAGGAAAGCGCTTGGGCGTACGGCAAGCCTTTCCGCAAGAGAGTCGAGCGAGCGAGGCAGCACGGAGCTTTTGTGGACGAGATGGTAGAAAGCGGTCTTGCTGACCCCGGCCTCGGCGAGTAGGGCATTCAAGCTCAGGCCGCGCTTCCTGGCCAGCGCCCGGAACCTAGTGAGGTCGATTCGCATAATAAGATAGTACTATAAAATAGAACTGAAAACAAGACTCCTCAAAAGAACCCGCCGGCCAATCCGCCGAGGGCAGCGGCCTGGCCGTTGTCCTGCATATCTAACAGGACATTTTTTATAATAAGGGTAGAACGGGTAGAAGCTCTCCGAATTCGGCAAGGCGGTTGAGGCTGACGTCTTCCTCGGCGGCTTTAGGGCCAAATTCAGCTAAGGGCCTCAGCCGCTGATGCTCTTCTTGAGGGCTCGCACGACGAAGGTGTTCAGGCTCTCGCCCTCCATCATCGCCCGGACAGTGAGGGCCTGGTGCAGATCCGGGCCGGTGCGGAGAACGAACTTTCCCGAATAGGCCTTCGCGGTAGGCGGGGGAAGGGGGCGGCCGTCCTTCTTGTAGAGCTCGATCCACTCTTCGACCACGCCGCAGAGCTCTTCGTAGACCTGCGCTTCGTCGTCGCCGTGGCAGCAGGGGCCGATCCAGCCGGGCACGGAACCGACGTAGCACCCGTCCTCCTCCGACCAGGAGACGATCTTGAGGTACCGGTCGCTTTCCTTCATTGTCTCGCTTCCTCGATTTTCAAGCGCACGGCCTTTTCCTGATATGGCTTGGCGTCGTCACCGGGATTTCCTGAAAGGGTTATGATCACTCCCCCTCCGTGAACGAAATTGCGATGATTGCCTTTGCCGCCACGATTAATAAATCCGGCCACTTCGAGGTCCTTGATGAGTTCTCGAATTTTTCTGGGCATAGTAATAGTACTAATATGATACTAATTTGTCAATGGGACAAATTGAGCGATCACTTGAAAGACGCGGGCGGCTGCGGATTTTCTCACCACTAGAGGGCGCAAGGCGCATTATAATTGGGACTCTATTTTCGGGCGAATGTAAAGAGGCTGGCGGAGGAAGGCAAACGATATCCGTGGCCGCGGCCGGGGTGATTTCCGACCGATCGGGTGCCGGAGGCAGGGAATCGCGTCGGCCGGCTTGAGAAGGGAACCGGTCTATAGGTCTTTCGCCGCGGCCCGGGCGGCTTCGAGCGATTCGAGGAGCGCGTCGGTCGTGACGGCCGGGGAGACGGCGACGAAGCGGAGGGCGGCCCGGCCTCCGACTCGGGTGATGGCGACCGAGCGTTCGCCGCTCTCCTGGAACCGGCGGAAGATGTGGAGCTGGAGGGCGTCCAGCCGTTCGGTTGGGGTCCCTTTCGGCACGAGCCGGAGGCAGAGGATGCCCGTGTCCGGCGCGTGGCAGAGTTCGACGTCCGGAGCGCCGGCGAGCTTTTCGGCGAATGCCTTGACGGCCTCAAGAGGCGCCCTCAGCCGCTCGCGAACCTTGGCCATTCCCTGGTGGCGGAGGGATGCGGCCAGGGCCAGGGCCGACATCGGCCGGGTCGAAGGGGCCGATTTCAGGCCTGGATTCGGATAGGGATCGTCTTCCCGGTTGAAGTACTCCCCGTAAATGGCCATCCTCTTGAAATCGGCCCCGCGCTTCGCGAAGAGGACGGAGTTGGGAATGGGGACGCCGAGCTGTTTGTGCGGATCCCAGGAGACGGAGTCCGCCCGTTCGAATCCGGCGAAGAGGGGAGCCCATTCGGGCACGAGAGTGTAGGCCAGCCCGTAGGCCCCGTCGACGTGCACCCAAGCCCGAGTTCCAGCGCAGGCGTCGATGACCGCGCCCGCTTGGTCCACCGCTCCCGTCGAAGTCGTTCCCGTCGTGGCCACGACGGCGCAGACGTGATCGCGCGTCGCCCGATTCGATAAAACATCCTGCAGGGCGGCGACGTCCATCCGCTGCCGGCCGTCGACCGGAACTCGGAGAAGGCTCTTCTCGCCGAGGCCCAGCATCCGGACGGCGTGGCGGACGGAGAAATGGGCCTGCTCGGAAACCGCCACGACCAGGCGCTCCGGCTCGCGGAATCCGCTGAGCCCTTTCGCCGCGAAGTCGAATCCCTCCTCCTCGGCCCGGCGGTGAAGGGCCATGTAGAGGGTCTGTTGATTGGCGTACGTTCCGGAATAGAGGAACGTCGCGTCGGCCGTTTCCGGGAAGCCGAAGAGGCGGCCGAGGGCCCGTCCGCAAAGTTCCTCGAGGACGGCGCCGCCGGGCGAAACCTGCCAGTTGGTGACGCCCTGATTGTGCCGGAGAGCGACAACCCCCCCCAATTCGGCTCCGGCCTCCGGCGGCGAATTGAAAAAAGAATGAAAAGAGGGCAGGCCGTAATTCGAAAGATGAGGAACGAGGCGCTCTTCGATGAGGCCCTTGAGTTCCTCGAGCGACATCCCGTCTTCCCCAAAATCGCAGAGAGGCCTCAGGTCCTCGGCGATGGCGTCCGGCTTCGCTCCTGAATAGATCCGCGGCTTCATTTCATGCTCTCCCGTCTAATCGGGTTTATAGCGCCGGGCCTTGCTCGTCGAAACGCCGTATTGCGCAAGTCCGGCGGCGATGATCAAGGCGCAGACGACGCCGTCGAGGACAGGGACGCCGAGCTTCGCCTGAAGGCGCTTGTCGAGGCCGGCCAGGCCGGCGCAGCCGAGGACGATGACTTCGGCGCCGTCCTCGTCGACGGCGGCCTTGGCCATCCGATAGAATTTGTCTTCGAGCTCCGCGTCCGCCTCCGCCTCGCCCGGCGAGCGGACCGAGGCCAGGTCGTCCCGGAGATGGTATTTCTCGATCAAGGCCTCCTTGTTCGGGACGGAATGGGCGGCGGTCGAGATGACCGAAAACCGATGGCCGAGCATCGTCGCCAGCTTCATCGAGGCTTCGCCGATGCCGACGACCGGCTTCCGGCTGATTTCCTTCATCAGGTCGAGGTTCGGGTCGCAGTGGCAGGCGATGACGAAGGCGTCGAAGGCCCCGTGATTTTCCCGGATAAGCCCGATCATTCCCGGAGCGGTCAAGGCTTGATCTTCGTAAGTCTCGATGAACCGCGGCGCGCCGGGCGTCGCCAGGCAGTCGACCTCGAATCGGCCGGCGGCGAACGCCCGCCCGGCCGCTTCGATGGTCCGCGTCATGTCGAGGTCGCTGTTGGGGTTGATGATGAGGATCCTCATGATGTCTTCCTTTCCGCGGTTCGCACATAGCGGCGGGTTGCGTCGGTGATGTCCGTGGCGAACGCGTTCCGGCCTTCCAGGTGATCCTTCATCAAAGCGAAGAAGACGCCGCTCAGGACGAACAAGGCGATCAGGTTCGGCAGGGCACAGGCGCCCACGGCGATGTTGGCGAAGACCCAGAGCCGGTCGACGTCGGCGAAGCCGGCGAAGGCGATCCCGGGGACAAGATAGATCCATCTTAACCAGAGCAAAGAGCGGCGGCCGAAAGCGTAGGACGCCGCCGTTTCGAAATAGATGAAGAACCCGATCTGGGTCGTTAGGCAGAAGGTCAGAATCGCGAAGGAGATGAGGGCCGAAGCCAAAGCCGGGGATAGGGCCGCGCCGAAAGCGTCGATGAGGAGCTCGATTCCCGTCTTTCCGCCGCCGAGCGCCCCGGTCGAGAGGACGGCCAGGGCCGTGATGGTGCAGATGACGATCGTGTCGGCGAAGACCTCGAAGGCCCCCCACAATCCCTGGGCGAAGGGATGCGGCGCGTCGGCTGTCGCGTGGGCCATCGGAGCGGTTCCCAGCCCGGCCTCGTTGGAGAGCATCCCCCGGGCCATGCCGTATTTGAGGGCCGCGGCGACGCCGGTGCCCGCCGCGCCGGCCGCCGCCGGAACCGGGGCGAAGGCGTTCTCGAAAATCATCGCGAAGACGGCCGGGATTTTGCCGAGGTTCAGGACGACGACGACGAGGCCCGCGAGGATATAGACGAGGGACATGAGCGGTACCAGCCGTTCGCAGAAACGCCCGATCCTCTTGAGGCCGCCGAGGATGACGATTCCCGTGACGGCGGCCATGAGCCCTGTGGTGATGTAGGGATTCAGGCCGTAGCTGCCGAGGAACGCCCGGCCGACGGTGTGGGACTGGAGGAGCGTGGCCGTGAAGAGGGCGTTGACGACGATCCCGACGCTGAACGCCTTGGCCAGGGCCGTCCAGCCGAGGCCTTTCCGGATGTAATGCATCGGCCCGCCGCGAACCCGCCCCTCGCCGTCGGCGTCGCGGTAGTGGACGGCCAGGGTGATCTCGGCCGTCTTGGTCATCATCCCAAAAAGCGCCAGGATCCACATCCAGAAAACCGCTCCCGGTCCCCCGAGGGAGAGCGCCGTGGCCACCCCGGCCATGTTGCCCATGCCGACCGTGCTGGCCAGGGCCGTCGAGGCGGCCTGGAAAGGGGTCAGCCGCTCCCGGCGGGAGTCGCTCCTCTTCTTGAGAGCCGACCCGGCCGTCCGCGAGAGGATGAGGCCGAATTTACGAAATTGAAAGAACCGCGAGCGGAGGGTGAAATAGACCGCCGTCGCGGCGATGAAGGCCATCGTCCAGGGACCCCAGAGAAGGGCGTCGACCTTGGCGGCGAGAGCCAGCAATCGTTCGATCATCGGGAAAGCTCGACTTCGGTCTTCGACGCCAGCTTAATGGGTGGAAAAACCCCTTGTCAAGGAGGACTTGGCCTGACGTCGGCGGGCATCGGCAGCGGCTTTGGCCTTCTCGAAGGCGATATCGAAGGCCTTGTCCCGGTCCGCGGGGACGTCGGTCGTCAACGCAAGGCGGATGAAGGCCCCCGAGGCGGGAGGATGCGGCGGAGGTAGCGGCCGCGGCCTTTCTGGCCGACGAGATTTTCGCCGTCGACGATGAGCTCTCCCCGGGACCAGACCTTGAGGATTTTTCCTGTCACCGGGATGCCTTCGTAGGCCGACCAGTCCGCCCCCATATGGAGCGTCTCCCGGCCCATGATCCATTCCGCCTTGGGATCGAGAAGGACGATATCGGCGTCCGCACCCGGCTCGAGGCTCCCTTTGCGGGGCGCGAGGCCGAAGAGGCGGGCCGGGGCCGTCGAAGCGACTTCGACCATCCGCGGCAGCGACATCCGCCCCTCGACGACGCCCTCCGAATAAAGAAGAGGGAGCCGGACCTCGACTCCGGGGATTCCGTTCGGGCAGAGGTCGAACCGGCCGGCGCCCATGAGCTTCGCCTTCCAGGAATAGGCTGCGTCGTCCGAGCTGACCTGCGAGATCCCCCCGTCGCGGACTCCTTCCCAAAGCCGATCTCGAGTTTCGGCGGACCGGAGCGGAGGGGAGCAGATCCATTTGATGCCGTCTTCGCGCTCAAGCATTTCATCCGTGAATATAAGGTAATGGGTGCAGGTTTCGGCCAGGACGTCAACGCCTTCGCTCCGGGCCGCGGCGACGAGGTCGAGGCCGTCGGCCGAAGCTAGGTGGACGATGAACAGCCGCCCGCCCGTTTCGCGGGCCGCTTCGACCGCCTTTCGGACGGCCGCCGTCTCGACGTCGGGCGGCCGGCTTCGGGCGTGATAGATCGGCTGGACGAAACCGCCCGAGATGAGGCGGGGGATGTTCTCCTCGAGGGCATCGTTGTCCTCGGCGTGGACGAGGAGCATGCCGCCCGCCCGGCTGAGCGTCGTCAGGGCGGCCCTGAGGTCGTCGTATCCGACCATCAGGCCTTCTTTTCGATAGGTCAGGTAGCATTTGACGGTCGGAGCGCCGGCGGCGACGATGTCCGGAATCCCGGCCAGCGTCTCGAGCGACGGCCGGGTGATGACGGGATGGACGCCCCAGTCGACTAACGCCCGGCCGGCGGCTTCGTCCCACTTCCGCTCGACCGTCCGCAGGAGCGGCTCGCCCTCCTGCTGGTTCGAAAAGTCGATGACCGTGGTCACCCCGCCATAGACGGCGGCCCGGGTGCCGCGGAAGTAATCATGGACGCTGACCGTGCCCATGAAGTCGTCGCTGAAATGGACGTGGGTGTCCACGGCCCCGGGAAGGACGAGCAGGCCGGAGGCGTCGACCGTTTCGTCGGCCTGTATCCCCGCGAGGCGTCCGGCGGCGGCGATCGTCTCGCCCTCGACGAGGAGGTCGCCCCGGACGGCGGCTTGGGCCGAGACGAGCGTCCCTCCGCGGAGGAGAAGCCTTCGCCTCTTCAAATCGACTTCTCGACGGCCCGGACGGCCTCGGCGAAGATGACACGGGCCGGGACGAAACGGAAGACGTATCCGCCGGCATCGCGGAAGATTGGCCCGACGTCGCCTATTTCGCCGAGGATGAGAGGCACATTCCTTCGGCGCAGAACCGCCGTCCAGGCCGCCGGGTCGTCGACGGCCAGGTCGATCCGGACAGCCTTTCTCTCGGTGAAGGGATGAAGGCCCTGGGCCCCGTCAACGAGGCCGATGAATCCCGTCGGAGAGGCGGTCATGACCTTGGCGAATCCCTGGTCGACGAGCAACCCTGCGCTCATCTTGTCGACGGCGAATCCCTGGGCGGCGGGGATATCCTTGTAGTAGAGCCAAAGGATATTGGCCTTGATCCCGAGCTCGCGTGGCCGGGTTGCAGGCTCTCCGGGAGGAGGAAAAAGCGGCTTGACCGACCGGAGGGCGTCGTGGAGGCGTGTGTTCTGGGGATTGTCGAGGAAACGTTCGAATTCGAGGAGGTGGCCTTCGGGGTCGACGGCCACGAATCCGCGGGTCGGGTGGCGGGTCGCGTCCTTGAGCTCGGACCGGAAAGTCAAACCTTTGGATTTAAGGTAGGCGAACCAGCCGTCGACCTCGTCCGTCACGAAGGACAGAGTGGCTGTTTTGGGAGAACCGGCATCATCGCCGGCCTCGGATGAAGGGGAGATCCGGAGGTAGGTCGTGTCGGAGACGCGGAAAAGCTTCGGCCCGGCCGGGATGAGTCCCAGGACCTGGCCGTAGAAGCGCTCGGCGGAGGCCGGGTCGCGGAAGAAATAGCGGACGACGAGCCCGCGGAACTGGATTTCGGCGGCCGGAAGGGCGGGGGCCTGTCCGCCGAAAACAATGGCGAGGGCGAGTCCAAGGAATTTCGGCACCGTGCTTCTCCTCTCGGGGCCATCCTACCATCCCCCCACGGCCGATTTCAACGCGGGGATCTTGCGCTTCTACCTGGCGGTTTCCAACAATTGAAGAGACTTCACAATGTCCTTTTCGTCGACCAGTCGGTCCGAGACATATTTATGCAGGATGCTCGAGATCATCGTCTGGTACGGAATCCCTTCATCCTCGGCTCTTTTCTTCAACCGGGCAAGATCATGTTCGCTGATCCGGATGTTGATGTTGCGGGCTTTTCTCGCTTTTTCGAGAATGTTTTCGATTTTCGTCCGCTTAGCGCCTCGAACCGGGACATACTCGGAACCGCGGGCTTCAATTTCCTTCTCGAAAGGGTCGAGTTTATTCCTTCTTTTCATGGGCGCCTCCATATCGCCTCCGAAATTTTCGGCTCGGATAGGCCGTTTATCGTTGCATGTCGAGTGCGATTGACTATCGCTTCGCCGCGCGCAGGAGCGGGAGAAGGTCTTTTTCGAGTTCGTAATGATAGCTCAGGAGATTCCCGTCGAGGACCAGGCTGAAGACGCCGTACGGGGTCGGAGACAAACGGAGGACGTCCTCGCGGCTTCGGAGCTCGACGACACGGCTGCGTATCCCGGCCTTTTTGGCCGCGCCGACCGCGATCGCCGTCGCGTCGACGATGTAGGGGCATTGGTCCGAGCGGACGACGGTCAATCCCCGGCCGAAAGCGCGGGCCTTGTCCTCCCAGCCTCCGGCGAATTCCGGCGACGGACCTTTCCCGAACTTTTTGACCATGAGGGAGAACGCCGGGGCCGCCTCGGCCGCGCATTCAAAACCCTGGACGGCCAAGAGCTTCCGGCCGGCCAGCCAGTTTTTCTCGCTGGTCACCATGGCGACGCCCTTCATCCCCAGCCGTTTCGCCTCCCCGACGCATTCCCCGAGAAGGGCCGCTCCGAATCCGCGGCCTTTGCTCCGTCCGACTACCCAGAGGCAATGAATCATCATATATCCGTCGGCCCGGACGGCTCGCCATGAGAACTCGCCGGGCAGATACTCGATGAATCCGCGTTCCGGAAGGACGAGGAGCTTAAGGCCCAGGTCCTCGGCGAGCCGGTCCCTCAGCCAGCGCTGCTTTCTGGCGTAACCCTCCGTTTTCCTCTTGCTCATGTAACAGAAGAAGCCCTGCTCCTCGAGGTTGTCGGCGGTGACGGTCACGATTTCCGCTTGGCCTGGCCGGGTTCCCCCCGCCGTCTTTTTTGGATTCATCATCCGCCGTCCTGGGCCTCCTGAATCGTCCTGAAGCGGACGATTCCCCGTTTCACGTTTGGCGGAGGGCAGAGGCGCCCGGCGGCGGACCAAAGGGCCGCGACGCGCCGATAATAGGCCTTGTCCGGCCGGAACTCCCAGAGGGCTCGTTCGGCGTCTTCGAATGTGCGGAATTTCTGGACGGCCATCATTTTCTCTTCAAGGGTTTTTTCGAGACGAGCTCGGCCAAGAACCGGGCATCCCGCTTGTCTTCGGGACGGACCGTGTCTTTTTTCATCCGGAGAAGAGTCTCCGGAGTCGCGATCCGGACCAGCGCCCCGCCGATCCGCCGGGTCTCGAAGTCCAAATCCTCGTAGCGGAACATTTCTCCGATCCTGCCGACGAGGTCGATGTAAAAATCGTCCGCCGTCCCAAAGCGGACGACGGCGTAGTTGCGCAAGTCTTGGAGAGATATCGAATCGATCTCGTCATCCGAGGGAAAGACTTTCTTCAGGGCCTTTTTCAGCCTCATGATGTTTTCGGCGTCCGGTTTGACGAAAATGTCGATATCGGCCGTCAGACGAGATAGGCCATGAAGAATGACGGCAAAACCGCCGATGAGGACGTATTCGACCTTTTCCTCGGATAGGACACGAAGGACCTCCAGAAAACGTTCGAACAGATCAGCCGGTTTTGGGGTCGATTTCACGAGTTCAGTTTAAAATAAACGGATTGCGGGAATCAAACTCCGTTTGTCGGATCGCTTTCGGGACGAAGGCGCAAATCCTTCGTCGACACGATGAGCCGCGCTCACTCCAGCCGCTTGCGGAAGCGGAGGGCGCTCAGGGTGAAGACGGCCAGGCCGATCGCGGCGAGGGCCGCGAGCTCCGGCCAGAGGACATCGGGCCCGCTCCCTTTAAGAAGAATCGCCCGGACGATTTTTCCGAAATAGCCCAGGGGATTGAGATAGGTCAGATATTGGACGAGGCGAGGCATTCCCTTGATAGGCGAAAAAACCCCCGAAAGAAGCATGGCCGGCATGACGAAGAACATGGCCGACATCATGGCCTGGCTCTGGGTCCGCGAGATCGTCGAAATGAGGAGGCCCGTCCCGAGGGTCGTCAGGAGGAAGATGAAGGCCGCCCCGAAAAGGAAGGGAAGGCTCCCCCGCATCGGAACGTGAAAGACGAGCCGCCCCGCCAAGAGGACGAGGACGACGTCGGCGAAACCGATGATGACGAAGGGGACGGTCTTGCCGAGGATGAGCTCGACCGGCCGGATAGGGGAGACGATGAGCTGTTCGTACGTCCCGATCTCGCGCTCCCGGGTGACGGCCATGGCCGTCAAGATCAGGGTCGTTAAGAGAAGGATCATGCTGATGACCCCGGGGACCATCCAGACTGAGCTCTTGAGCTCGGGATTGTACCAGACCCGGGGCTCGATCATCGAGACCGGCTCGAAGGCCCCCCCCAGGGCACGGCCGGCGACGCCCGCGCTGTATTTGGCCGCGATGAGGAGGACGTAACTCTGGATGATCGTCGCCGAGTTCGCGTCGGCCCCGTCGATGAGGACTTGGAGAGGGGCGGCTTCCATCCGACCCAGCCGTCGGGAAAAATCGGCCGGGAAGACCAGGGCGGATCGGACGCGTCCGGTCTGGAGGAGAACGTCGAGGGCCGTCGGGCTCTCCGGATTTTCCCTGACCGTGAAATAGCCCGACTGGGTGAAGGCCGAGACGAGGGCCCGGCTGTCCTCCGTCCGGTCCTGGTCGACGACGGCCAGGGAGATGTTCTTGACGTCGATCGTCGCCGCGAAGCCGAAGAGGACGAGCTGGATGACGGGCCCGAGGAAGAGGGGGATGAGCATCCTCCGGTCTCGGAAGAGCTGGAGGAATTCCTTTCGGACGATGTGGCGGACGACGCTGAACAACTCCCTCCTCCCTAATCCAGCCTCAGCTTGAGGCGGCGGACGCAGAGGGCGAAGACGAGAAGGCCGAGGGCCGCGAGCGAGAGGATCTCCGGCCAGAGCAGGCCGAAGCCGTAGCCCTTGAGAAAGATCCCCCGCAGCGTCGAAAGGAAATAGAGGCGGGGTCGACGCTGGCCGTGGGTTCGTCGAGAAAGACGATCTCGGGCCGGTGGAGGATCGCGCAGCCGAGGGCCAGGCGCTGCTTCCAGCCGCCCGCCAGCTCCCGAGTCAGGACGTTTTCCCGCCCCCGGAGTCCGGCCATCTCGACGACCCAGGCCTTCCGCTCCTTGGCCAGGGCGGCGGGCAGGCGCCGGATTCCGCCGTGGAAATCGATGTTCTCGCCGATGGTCAGGTCGCCGTAGAGGGTGAAGCGCTGGGACATGTAGCCGATCATTCGCTTGACGGCCTCGGGCTCGCGGCCGAGGCTGCGGCCGCCGACGTATCCCTCTCCGGAGGTCGGACGGAGGATGCCGCACAACATCCGGATCGTCGTCGATTTTCCCGCGCCGTTGGGGCCCAGGAAGCCGAAGATTTCGCCCTTCCGGACCGAAAACGATATCTTGTCGACGGCCGTGAACGTCCCGAAGGCTTTGGTCAGGCCGCGGACGTCGATGCTCAGGCCGCCGGCTTCGCTCATCGCCCGGCTTCTTTCCCGGCCCTCTCGGACAGGGCGATGAAGACGTCCTCGAACGTCGGAGGGATGGCTTTCAGGCTCTCCGCGACGACGCCTTCGGCCTCGAGCCTCTCCCGGATTTTCTCCATTCCGGAAAGACCCGCCCCGAGAGTGACATGGATTTTTTCTCCGAAAGGCCGGACGCTCTTGAGCCCGGCGACGCCCCGGAGCGCCTTTAGGGCGGGGGCAAGGGGGGCCGAGACTTCGACGATTTCGTCGCTCATCCGGGTGACCAGCCCTTCCGGCGCGTCGTAGGCCAGGATCCGGCCTTGATGGATGAACCCGACCCGGCCGCACCGCGCGGCTTCGTCCATGTAGGGCGTCGTCACGACGATGGTCGTCCCCGAGGCATTCAGCTCGGCCAGGAGGCGCCACAGTTCGACCCGGGAGACGGGATCGACTCCGGTCGTGGGTTCGTCGAGGAGCAGAATCTCGGGCGTGTGGAAAAAATTGCAGGCCAGGGCGAGTTTCTTCTGCATCCCGCCCGAGAGATGCCGGGCCAGGCGCCCCTCGAACGAGCCCAGGGCGCTGAACCGGAGGAGGTCCTTCTTCCGGGCGGCGAATCGCTCGGCCGCGACTCCGTAAAGGTCGGCGAAAAATTTCATGTTCTCGGCCACGGTCAAGTCCCCGTACAGGCTGAACTGTTGGGGCATGTAGCCGATGCGCTTCTTGATTTGGAAAAGGTCGCGGCCGAGGTCGAAGCCGGCGATTT
>VGJF01000021.1 GCA_016867585.1 Candidatus Aminicenantota bacterium
CCGCCGTTCGGCGGTTTTTCAAAACCCAAAGGCGACAGAGACGGCCGCCGCCAGGATCAGCCCAAAGCCAGGCCACAGCGCCCGCCGCAGGGCCTTGGATCCTCCGGCGAAGACGATCGCCCCCTTGACTGCCGTGTTGGACACGGCCGCCAAAACAATCGCCCGTTCCGCGACCTCCAGAACCAGGTTCCCGGCCCGGCTCATCTCGGTCATCGAAAGGGTGATCGCGTCGACATCGGCCAGACCCGAAGCCAGGCTCGAGACATAGACGCCCATGTCGCCGAAGTAAAGCTTGGCCGCGCGGGCCCCGAGGAGGATGACGGCATACACCAGACCGAAGGTGATCGCCGGCCTGAGTTCGAAGGGATTTTTGACCTCCATTTCGCTTCCGGCTTTCGGGCGGGGCGCCAAGTGGAGAAAAAATCCGTAGGCCAGCCCGGCCAGGGCGCCGGCCGATAGGGCCGGCCATAGCTGCCGGAGGAGAGGGGGATGGACGACGGCCGTCCAGACCATCATCCGGACGAACATCACCGCCCAGGAAATGACGATCGCCTGGGCGAACGGCTTGGCCGGATGTCCGGCGGTCTTGCTCCGCTGGACGAAGCTCAGGGTGGTCGCGGTGCTCGAAACCAGGCCGCCCAGCAGGCCGGTCAGGATGATGCCCCGGCGCGGCCCCACCAGCTTGAAAAGGACGTATCCGGAAAAGCCGATCCCCGATATCAGCACGACCATGAGCCAGATCTTGTGCGGGTTGACGACATCGAAGGGAGGGCCCCAGAATCCCCGGTTCGGCAGGACGGGCAGGACAATCGCCGTGATGAGGGCGAACTTGAGGGCGGCTACGATGTCTTCGCGTTTGAGCCGCTCGACAAAACCGTGAAGCTCGATCTTGAAGGACAGAAGCGCGGCCGTGGCCACGCCCAGGGCGACGGCCAGGGCGAGTTCGTTCCCATAGCACAGGGCCCCGGCCAGGACCGTGATGACGACCGCGACCTCGGTCGTGAGGCCGAGTTCGCCCGTCTTGGCCGTGAAAACGTAGGCCGCCGTCGTGAACATCCCGAGGACGAGGAACAACGCGACAAACGGCCAGGGGGAATGGAGGAGGTCGGAGACATAGGCCCCTCCGCAGCCGGCGAGGCCGAGCAGGGAAAACGTCCGCAAGCCGGCCGCGGTGTTCCTCTCGGGCTTGCCGGCATCGTCGTAGCTGCGCTCGCGCTGCAGGCCGATCAGCATGCCGATGAACAGCGCCGCGCCGAACCGATAGAAGATCGAAAAGCCGTCCATGATCCGTCCTTCACCGCCACGGGCGATGTATCATCGCCCCGAAGAGGATGTCTTGAACGCGTTGAAATGGAGGATGTCGGCGAGCCGGCGCTTGGGAACGTGGAATCCGCCGGCTTCGTCCTTCCAATAGCGCGGGGAATCCCGGTAGGCCTCGACGGACGACGTTTCGGCCGGATACCCCAAGGCCAGCACGGATGCGATGTTGTGGGTTGAGGGCACGCCGAGGACTTCCGCCGCCTTGGGCTTGTCGAACGAAATCAGCCAGCAGCTGGCGAGGCCCTCCCCTTGGGCGGCCAGGGCCATGTTCTCCATCGCCGCCCCGACGTCGAATTCGTATCCTTGGTCCCGAACGCCCGTGTTCACCAGGATGAAGACATAGGCTTGGGGCTCCCGCCCCGGTTTCGGGTTTCCTTCGGGGCTGATGTAGGCGGCCCACTTCGTCAAGGGAAAGATCGCCGCCCGGACGTCTTCCGCCTCGACGACGAGGAACTCGAGGGGCTGGAGATTGGCCGCCGAAGGGGCCAGGCGTCCGGCCTCGACGATTTTTTCCAGGATCTTCCGTTCGACCGGACGGGGCTCGAATTGGCGGATCGAGCGGCGTCGGAGGATGGCCTCGAAGACGTCCATCTCCTCACCCTTGGGCGAGGACGGCCTTGAGCTTGTCGGCATAGGCCCGTCCTTCGGCCCCGGAGGCGACGATCTCAATCTCCCCGGGACCGCCGATCCCCAGGCCGAGTTCGACGGCCCGTTCGATCTGCTCTTGGGCGAAGATGGCCTTCGACATGACCGCCTCGTTCGAACCGAGATCCTTGAGAACGGCCAGGCCCACGGCGTCGACCGCGACCCGGTCCGTCCCGGCCAGGACGATCCCGGCCTCGACTTTCTTTCCCGTCGACGGGCCTCCGTCGACGAAGGCCTCGACGCCGTCCAGGACGATGAGCTGGGGCGCGTAGCCTTGGTTGATCTCGGCGATCATCCTCCGCATATGGGTGTTCCGGGCTCCGTGGAGCTCCCGCATCAAGGACTTCGGGGTGATCCCGACGGCCAGCTTGAGGGACATCGTGAAAACGCCGCCGAACCCGTGGGTTTTCAGGCAGCAGGCCGAAACGAGATACTCCGCCTCGACGACCGGCTTGGCGATATCGAAGCCGTTCGCCCAGTGGTTGCCCGGAGGGTTGAAATGGACCCAACCGTCGGCCGGAAGCTCCTCGAAGTCGATGACCTTGAACCCGAGCTCGGCGGCCATCGCCGGAATCCCTTTGTCGGCCAGGACCTGGGCGGTCTTCGGCGGACCGCTCCGGTCGCCGACCGTGACCTCGAGGGCGCCCCGGGCCTTCATTTCCCGGACGAGCCGGCCGAGGGTGGCATTGTCGGTCGATCCGGGGGCCGGGTCGGCCGTGTTGAAATTCGGCTTGATGAAGACCTTTTTTCCCTTCGGGGAAGGGGCCCCCAGAAGGATCAAAACGTCTTCGACGCCCTTGGCCCGGTCGGTCGTCTTGACCAAAGCGACCCGGGCTCGATCGGCTCTCGCCGGTGACGGCCAAAGGCCGGATGACAGGGTCGAAAACGCGGCCGCGCCTGCGGCCGAAGTTTTGAGGAACTCTCGTCTCTTCATCTCGGCTCTCCTTCGTTTTCCTATTTTACCAGAAACCGCGCCTCTCCGCCTCCGGGCCGCCGGTGGGCGCGGAGGAAAGCGCTGGCTGTTTGGTTTGGGGAATTAAGCTAAAGGGGGATAAAGAAGAAGGGGTAACCTTGCACAGCCAGCGAAGCAAGGTTTTGGCGATATTATACAAAAATCCGGATGAAAATCAAGCCCCCCGGCGGACCCGTAAAGCCCGGGCCGACGGCGCGGCGGCCAGGCCTCCCCGCGACGTGACGCGGAGCTCCGAAGGAAGCATCTTCCCGGAAGACAGCGCCGCGTCGACGGTCTCGTCGAGGGGGATGGGGTTTTTGTATCCCCCGAGGATAAGGTCGGCGCAGACGAAGGCCGAAACCGCGGCCGCGGCGTTCCTCGTGTGGCAGGGAATTTCACAGAGGCCTTGGATGAGGTCGCAGACGGAGCCCATGGTGTTCTGAAGGGAAATGGCCGCCGCGTCGCAAGCCTGGGCCGCCGTCCCTCCGGCCGCTTCGACGACGGCCGCCGCGGCCATCGCTCCGGCCGCGCCGATCTCGACCTGGCAACCCGCAATTTCGGCCGCAAACGTCGCTCGCCAGGCGAAGACGAGTCCGACGGCGCCGGCGGCGAAAAGGGCCTTGATGACGACCGGCTCCGGGCAATTCTTCTCCCGGGCGAGGGTCACGGCCACGGCCGGCAGGACGCCGGCCGACCCTCCGGTCGGCGCCGCGCAGACAACCCCTCCGCCGGCCGAAGTGTGCATGACGGCCAAGGCCCGGGCCGCGGCCCGGGCCGGAATCCCTCCCAAGAACAGCTTCCCCCTCTCCGCTCCGGCCAGGACCTTGTGGGCCGTCGGCCCGAGAAGCCTCATCCGGGCGCGGCGGGGATTGAACCCCGCCTCGGCCGAGCCCGCCATGACTCCGTAACGGCGACGCATCTCGGCGGCCGCCTCGCCTTCGGTCAGCCCGAGGAGGCGTGATTCATAACGAAGGGCGGCCTGACCGAGAGAAAGCCTCCGCCGGCGGGCGTAAGATGCCATTTCCGCGGCGCTGCCGAACAGCGGGCGGCCTTTCCGGATGATGTAGACGGGCTGGGCCGTTCCCACGCCGGGGACCCGGACTTCGGATTTGCCGTCGATCCGGACAGACCGGCCGTTCGATTCGACGACGGCGAAGGTCCCTCCCCCGGTCGACTTCGCGAGGAGCTCGATCGTTTTCCCGGAAACTCCGGTCAGGACGATCCGGACCATGTTCGGATGGTCGTTCCGGGGAAGCTTTGAGACCCTGAAGACAAGACGCAGGCCCGCCCGCTCCGCATCGTCCAGGGACCGTCGGAACCTCCTGTCCGTCAAGGTCCGGCCGAGGAGGCCGGCGGCGAAGGCCTTGTCGGCGCTTTGCGGACCGTAGGTCCGGGCATAGCTTCCGTCCCGGTCGAAGGTGAAAACGGCCTGCGACGGCCTCTCCCCGAGAAGCGACCGGGCCGTCACGGCGATATGATAGGAGCCGGCCGTATGGGAACTCGACGGCCCCGGCATGACCGGGCCGAGGACATCATTGAAGACGGAGGCGAAGGTCAATATGAGACTCCCACGGTGAATGTCGCCCCATAATTCAGCATCTCCAGCCCGTAGACCTTGTCGGGCCCGGCCGGAAATCCGTAGGCGGCGAAATTGGACATCGGGATGACGATTTGGAAGACATTCGGCTTGAAGCCGAAGTAGAAGCGGTTGTCGAAGTGGATCGTCGCCGCCCCGACCCGGATGTCGAGGCCGCCGCCGAGAAGCCCGCTGAATTCGAGGTCGTTGAGCTCGCTCCGGAGGTCCTTCTCCTCATCGAGGTCGATCGGGAAAACGGGCGTCTCGATATGGACCTTGCTCTCGAGCCTTCCGGCGAGGTCGATCCCCGCCGACAGCCCCGTGTAAAACGTCGGGATGACCGTCCAGCGGACGGGGGGACGGAATTTCACCGTGACCGGAATCTCGAGGTAAGCCAGCCGGCGCTCCTCCTTGACCCTGATCGAAACCCCGGGAATCGCCACCGGGACCTTGACCTCGTTGCCTCCCCCCTTGGCGAAATAGAACAGCTCCGCTTGGAGCGAAAAGATCCGGCTGAGACGGAGGTTTCCGAAAACGCCGACGGAGAAGCCGCCCAGGGCGAATTTATCGACCTCGAATCCCCCCTCGTCCTCGCCGACTTTGCGGAGCTGGCCGCTGTTGTATCCCGCCTTGAGGCCGAAGGCGAGATCCCGGGACGTTTCGGCCATCCCCAGGCCGGCGATAAATCCCGTCATAACCAACAAAGGCAACCAACGCTTGCTCATCCTCTCCTCCTCGAAAGGAAGGCGGGGAAAACCCATCCTAGGCGATTCGCGGAAAAGGGTCAAGCGCACGGACGGGAAGAATCACCGCCCGATCGTCTCCCATCCCCGCCGGCTGAGGTCGACATAGATCACGGCGCCAAAGGCCAGCCCGGCGGCCAGAAAACCGAGGCCGATCCATGTCCTCCCGAAGACGAGATGCCCCGCCCCGAAGAGAACGCCGTAAATCATCAAGACTCCGGCCAGCCAGTCGATGAGGTTGAAGAGGCCGTCCCGGCAGGGAACGACGTCGGCCGCCTCTTCGGCGACCGGCCCCCACAAGGCCGGGCTCGGCCTGACTCGCCGGTAGAAGGCCAGGAGGACGTCCCTCGGCTCGGGCGGGGTCAGAAAAGTGACGGTCAGCCAGACCGCCGTCGTGACGGCCACGGTGACGAGACAGATGACGGCGAATTCCCGGGGGTCGGATTCCGAAAGGCCGAAACCATATTGGGCCGTCAGAGAGGCCGCGAAGGCCGCGATCATAGCCGAAACCTCGCTCCAGGCGTTGATCCGCCACCAGAACCAGCGGAGGAGATACACCAAGCCCGTTCCGGCCCCTAGAGCGATCATGAATTTCCAGGCGTCGGCGATCGATTCCATGAAAAAAGCCGTGACGGCCGAGAGAATCATGAGCAGCATCGTTGCCGCCTGGGAAGCCCGGACGTAATGGCCTTCCGGCCGGCCGCGGACAAGGAAGCGGCGGTAGAGATCGTTGACGAGATAGCTCGCCCCCCAGTTGAGCTCGGAGGCGATCGTCGACATGTAGGCCGCGGCGAGGGCGGCGAGCATGAGGCCGCGGAGCGAGGCCGGCAAAGCCGTCATCAGGACCCGGATGTAGCCCGACTCGGGGTCCGCGGCGAAGGACGGATCGCCCTGATAACGGACGACGGCGACAAGGGCGACAAGGATCCACGGCCAGGGGCGGATCGCATAGTGGGCGATGTTGAACCAAAGGGTGGCCAGGACGGAGTGTTTCTCGTCCTTGGCGCAAAAAATCCGTTGGGCGATGAACCCCCCTCCGCCCGGCTCCGCGCCCGGGTACCAGGAAGCCCACCAGTTGACGGCGATATAGACGAAAAACGTCAGGAGCGGCATCCAGGTCGAGCCCACCTCCGGGAGGAAGGCCAGAAGCGACCCGGACGAGCCGCCCGAGGCCTGGACCTCGGCGACCCGGCCGGCAAGGCTGCCCATCCCCCCAACCGAGGCGACGGCATAAGCCGCCAAGAGGACGACCATGCCCATCATGAGGACGAACTGGAACAAGTCGGCGACGAGCACCCCCCACAGCCCCGAGAGCGTCGAGATCGAAGCCGTCAGGAACATGATGCCCAGGGCGATCCCCAGGGCCTGGACCTTGGTGACGCCGAGGACGAGGACCAGAATCTTGACCATGGCCAGGTTGACCCAGCCCATGATGATGAGGTTGATCGGAAGGCCGAGGTAGAAGGCCCGGAATCCCCGGAGGAAACGGGCCGGCCGGCCGCTGTAGCGGATTTCGGCGAACTCAACGTCGGTGAGCACGGCGGCCCGCCGCCACAGCCGGGCGTAGAAAAAGACGGTCAGCATCCCGGAGAAGGCCATGCTCCACCAGATCCAATTGCCGGCGATCCCGTTGCGGGCGACGAGACCGGTGACGGCCAATGGGGTGTCGGCGGCGAAGGTCGTGGCGACCATGGATGTCCCGGCCAGCCACCAGGTCACGTTGCGTCCCGAGATGAAGAAATCGCCGACGCTCCGCGTCGCCCTCCTGCGGAAATAGAGCCCGATGCCGAGGCTGACGGCGAAATAGGCGATGATGACGGCGAAGTCGGCCGGGCTGAGACGCACGGGACTCTTATATCAGAGGCTTTTCGGGGCTGTCAAAACCGGGGGAGGCTTCTCGGCCTCCTTTCGGGCGTCCTTGATTTTTCCCCGGCCCTGGCATAAAAAGAGAAAGATCCGTCGAGAATCCATGACCGGGAGCGGAACCATGCCTCTTCTCCGCCGTCAAATCCTCATCTGGATCTGCGCCTTGGCCTTCCTTTCGGCCGGGAGCGGCTCGTCCCAGCCTTTCCGGGAGCCCCTCGACTTCGGATATCCCGTTTCGGGAGAGCCCTGGTACCACATCCTGGCCCGGATGGGCTCGGCTCCTCCTTCCAAGAACGGGGCCTGGACGATCTCCCGGGTCGAGGTCAACGGCCAGAGGGCCAGGGACTTCGTCTTCCTCCGCGATGATCGGCCCCGTCCCGCCGCCGAGGCCGGAGGCGGAGAGCCCGTCGACCTCAAAATCCGTTGGAGCTGGACGGGGCAAGACCGATATGAAATCCGGGCCGAGCTCGAAAACACGAAAAGCGGAGAAAAAGCGGCCCTGGTTCAAAAGGGTCGGGCGCCGGCCGAACGGGGATACTGGAATCCCGCCTGGAAAAACTACCTGTCCCTCTCGGTTTCCGAGGACCACGGCTTCCCCCGGGCAAACCTCCCCGTCCGCGCCTCCTTCGGCGTCCTGAGCGCCTATCTGAAATCGACCGACGAGATCCGCCTTGTCAGGACGTCGATCCGAGGCGGCGACATCGCCTATCTTGAGGTCCCCTTCCAGGTCGGCGACGTCCGCTCCTGGAACGACCCGAAGATCCTCTCGGCCCGCGAAACGGACGCCCGGACCGGCGCCCCGGTCGTCCGTTACCATCCGACGACCTCGTTCGACCTGGTCTTCCTGGCCGACCTCAAGCCCCGGGAGACGGCGACGTACCTCGTCTTCTACAACAACCCGGCCGCCAAAAAAGCCTCTTTCCCAACCGACCTTCGGGTCTCCGGGAAGGGATTGGGAAAGACGATCGAGAACTCGGCCTATAAAATCGTCCTCCATCCCCGGAGCGGATCAATCCACGAGGTCATCGAAAAATCCACCGGGACGAAACTCGAGCACAAGCTCGAAACGAACGGCGCGGTCCATTGGAACCCCGACGTGTACTCGCCCCCCCATGCCTGGTACCACTGCTCGGACTGGGACAATCCCCCCTCGAGCGAAGAGAGCGGCCCCGTTTTCTATTCCCTCAGGCGCGAAGCGCCCCTTCCCTACCCTCCCGGCGTCCAGGTCAGCATCACGTACTCTTTCTACGCCCGGTCACCGGTCATCGTGGCCGAATCCTTCCTGGAAATCCGGGAGGATATCTTCGTCAAGTCCCTCCGCAACGCGGAACTCGTCTTCAACAAGGCCGTCTTCAACCGGGCGGCTTGGCGGGGCGCCGACGGCCGGCTCCATGTTCTTGATTTCGACGACTCCAGGCGGCACCCCCAGCACGCCGCGGTCCTTCGTCCCGATACGCCTTGGGTCGCCTTCTACAGCGACGACAAGGGCGTCGGTTTCGCCGGCCTGTTCCTCGATCAGGCTCTTCCCAACCGCCACGGCGGCCCGGCCTCCCAGCACCAGCCTTACATTTATCTCCAGAACGGACCGTGGCACTACATGTCCCGCGGCTTCGTCTATTCCTTCGGTTCGAACAACCAGACCCGGATGCTTCCGGTCCGCGGGGGCAGCGTGTACTACGAACGCAACGCCTGGATCCCCTTCGCCTTCCGGAAGGAGAAAGGATTCGCCGGCGCCCTCGATGAAGCCTTCAAGGCCTTCAAGCATCCCCTCGGCCTCTTCGAGGACCTGGAAACCTACCCGGAGAGCCCGGAGGGGTGGCTCGTCCCGATCCTGACCGAGCCGTTCGAGGAAGGGGTCAAGGACGCCCTCGGCGGAGTCAAGAAGAAATGAGCCTCCGGACGGTCGAAGCCATCATCGAAGCCCACGGCCCGAAAATCCGCCGCGACCTCGAGATCCCCAAGGCCGAATACGCCCGCCGATGGGCCGTCCTCCAGAGGGCCCTTCGGGAGCGCGGATACGACCTCGCCTACGCCTGCGGCAGCGAGCTCGACCGTTCGGACATCGCCTGGCTCGCCGGCGTCCGCGACCCGATCATCGAAAGATACGGCATCCTCGTCCCGGCCGCAGGCAAGCCCGTCGTCGTCGCCGGCTCGGAGGGCGGACACGTCGTCGAGGAAGGCGTCCGGTCTTCGGGAGCGGAGGTCGCCGTCCTCCGGGAATACCAGATCTCGGACGAGGACTACCGCCATGCCCGGTTCGCCCGGCTTGAGGACGTCGTCGGCCGCCTCCTCCGGCCGAAACCCGGGCGTCCGGTCCGGACGGCCGTCCTGTCGAGCGGCCAGTTCATTCCCCACGATCATGTCCTGATGCTCCAAGGCCGGTTCGGAGCGGACAACGTCGTCTTCGAACCCGGCCTTCTCCGCCGGATCAAGTACGAGAAGTCGTCGGCCGAGCTCCGGCTCATCGGCCTGGCGAACGCCGTCGCCGACGCCGCCTTTCTGGGAATGCTGGCCGTCCTGCGGCCGGGGGTGCGGGAGCTCGAGGTCGCGGCCGCGGGCGACTATATCATGAAGCGCCTGGGGGCCGGACGGACCGGGTTTCCGACGATCGTCTCTTCGGGCGAGCGCGGCCGGACCGTCCTCGGTCCGGCGACGAACCGGGTCATCCGGAAGGGCGAATGGGTCTCCCTGGGCCTCAGCCCGACCCTCAACGGCTACCACGGGATCATGCGCCGGACGGTCAAAGCCGGGGCGGACTGGGATTTTCCGGAAAGCCAGTTCATGGCCGCCCTCTCCGGGCTCTATCATGCCGTCTTCACCGCGACCGTCGAGACGGCCCGGAGAGCCGGGCCGTCGAATGACATCGACCGGCGCGGCCAGGCTTACCTCGAAGATCTCAGGCTCCGGGACCGCCGCGGCCGCTTCGCCGCGCCCCGCGAGCCATACACCTTCATACATAACACCGGCTGCTCGGAATGCCAGGAGGGATTCGGGGCGGTGACGCCGGAGACGGCCGAACCCCTCGGCCGGAACGTCGCCCTGATGATCGACATCGCCTTCCTCGGTTTCGACGACGAGGGGGAGCTTGTTTTCCCGGTCGAATACGCTGTGATCGAGGACTCGTTCTGGAAGAGGGGCCGGGAGGTCGGCGTTTACAACCGGCTGCCCTTGGTCGTCCAGGATTTCCTCGGCCGGGAGGTCGTCGACGTCCCCGAGGCGCGGGTCCACCCCTATTTCCGGCCTCTCGCCGGCCGGCCTTCGCCTCGACCGAAGAACCGGGCGGACACCTCGAAAAGGAGGACAAAGTGAGATCTCCCCATCCCATGGCCATCGTCCTGGCTTCCGGCCTTTTTCTCGGGACCGCCTCCGCCCCGGCCGCCGACCGGGGCCTCGTGTTCCAGGCGCCGACGATCGAGCGTCCCGCCTATCTCGTCAAGGCCTTCTTCGAGGTCGAAGACCGGGCCTTCAGGCTTGTCGGCGTCGAAATGCCGAAGGGAAATCCCTGGAAGGAATTCGCCGTCCTCAAGGACGGCCGCCCGGCGGACGCGACGAAACCCCTGCCCCCGGGAGGCTATGAGATCGACCTTCGCTACGCCTGGAGGTCGGGAGTTCGCTACGCCCTCACGCTCCGCGGCCTCGAGGACGGGCGGGTCAATCCCGTGGCGATCGAAAGGACGGGCCTTTCACCCGAGGGCGGAGGGATTCCCTCCTCGGCCGAAGAGGGATTCTCGGCGGTCTTCGTCGTTTCCGAGGAGGCCGGAATCGCCCGGAAAGGAGAAATCGCGTTTCTCATCCTGACCGGGCCGAAAGCGGACCTCGAGGCGGCCGAACTCGCCGTTTTCGACGGGCCGAAGATTCTCCCCCATCAGGTCGTCGAGACGAGGGAGACCGCCCCAACGGCCTCCCAGGCCGCGACGCATCCCCCGACGTTGACGAAAAAGATCGCCGCGACCGTCGAGGCCGAGCCGCGCGAGCGGAAACTCCTCCGGGTCTTCAAAGCCGCGGCCGGGCCGGGCGCTTCCCCTCCCGCGGCCTTCGATCTCTCGGGCGAAGGATGGGGCAAGACCGTCAAAGGCTCCCGCTACGCCCTCGGCTTTCATCCGAAAAGCGGCCAGATCGACACGATCGAGGATTTCCGGACGGGCCTCAAACTCTTCAACAAGGCCGGCGTCATCCACTGGAATCCCGACGTCTTCATTCCCGGGATCGCCTGGGACCATTCCTTCGACTGGAATCCGCCCGAGTCCTTCGAGGAGAGCAGAGGGCCCCTCCTCTACCTCAATTCCCGGGCCGGCCCCATGCCCCGGATCAAGGACGTCTTCCTCGAAGTCAAGTACACCCTCGAGAAGGAGGCTCCCCACTTCATCGCCGAGACGCGGATGAGGGTCGATCGCAACCTGGGCGTCGTCGCCCTCCGCAACGACGAGATGGTCCTCTTTCGGGACCTCTTCGACGCTCTTGCCTATCGGGACAAGGACGGAGCGGTCGTCCTGAAGCCCCTGCGCGAAATCCCCGGGGCGCCGCACGGCCTGGCCCACACCGCCCCGCCCGACCTCGGATGGGTCGGCCTCGTGAGTTTGAAGTCCGGCGCCGGGTTTTTCAGCCTTAGGCTCGAGTCGTCGGTCAGCAACCTCGGTCTCGGCGGCGATTTTTCACGCCGGGCGGGCACGTATTTCTACGCCCCCGCCGACGGCGACTACGTCTACTGGGTTCGGCCATGGCTCTACACCTGGGGCGAGAGCGCGACGGCGAACCTCCTGACCGCTCTTCCGGCCGGAAGCATGTTCTACGAGAAGAACGCCTATCTCGTCCTTCGCTGGGACGAGACCGCACCGGAGGCCCTTGACGCCCTCCTCCGGAGACTGAAGAATCCTCTCCGGGTCTGGTGATGGAATTCCTGGATTTTTCGTCCCGACAGCGAAGCCGGAGCCTGGGGACGGTCTTTCCGTCCTGGAAACGGGGCGAAAGCGTCGCTTTCTTCGCTCCCCATGACGACGACGTCCCCCTGGGCGCCGGCTATCTCCTCCGGGCCGCGATCCGCCGCGGCGGCCGCCCGGTTGTCGTGATTTTTTGCCGGGGCGACGCCGGGTTCTCGACCGCGGACGCCGGGAGAACGATCGTCGCCGCGCGGAAAAGAGAGGCCGTCCAGGCTTATGGAAAGCTGGGGGTCCCCGAGGAAAAGCTGATCTTTCTGGGCGTCCCTGATTTCACCTTGATGTCGACGGTCAGCCGGGGCCGGGGTTCGAAGCCCGAGCTCTTCGACCGCCTTGTCGCCTTCCTCCGCCGCGAGCGGATCTCCCGGATCGTGACGACAAGCCCTCATTTCGAGAATTGGGACCACACGGCGGCTTTTTATCATGCCGTCTATACGTCGTCCCAGGCCGGCGATCCCGTCCTGGCGGACCTCGGGCCGCCGTCGTCCGTCCGGACGATCCTCGCCTATTCCGTCTGGTCCGATTTCGGGCCCGGGCCCGGGGAAGCGTCTCCGGCGGCCGACAAAGGCATCCTGGCCTCGAAAGAGGACGAACGAACCGTCCGCGAGGCCCTCCGCGCCTTTCGATCCCAGGCGGCGATCATGGAAAGGACGGCGGCCGTCGATCGCCGCCGGCGGCGGATGGACGACGGATATCTGGAGCTTTATCGAACGGTCGAGGTCCGCCGTCCCGTCGATTATGCCAAATACGCCGCCCTCCTGAAGACGTTCCGAAGGAACAAGGACTAATCCATGTATGCCGTGGGCGTCGATTCGGGAACCCAGGGGACCAAGGTCCTTGTCGTCGAGGCCGAGACGGGCGCGGTCGTCGGACGCGGGGCGGCGCCTCACGCCATGATCCCGGGCCTGGGCCCCGGCGAAAACGAGCAGGACCCCGCCGTCTGGGTCGAAGCCTTCGAGACCGCCTTGACCCAAGCCCTGGCCGAAAGCCGGATCAATCCATCCGAAGTCGTCGCCCTGGGCGTCTCCGGCCAGCAGCACGGCTTCGTCCCCGTCGACAAGGACGGAGGGCCGATCCGCCCGGCCAAGCTTTGGAACGACACCGCGACCGTCGCCGAGACCGAAGAGCTCATCGCCGCCTTGGGGGGTCCGGCCGCGGCGATCGAGCAGCTGGGAATCGGCCTGGCCGTCGGTTTCACGGCCTCCAAGATCCTCTGGCTGAAACGCCGCGAGCCGGACAATTTCGCTCGCCTGGCCCGGGTCCTGCTCCCCCACAATTACCTGAATTTCCATCTGACCGGGATCGCCCACATGGAGTACGGCGACGCTTCGGGAACGGGCTTGATGGATATCCGGCGCCGGGCTTGGCACGACCGGGCCGTCTCGGCCGTCGACCCGGATCTCTCCCGAAAGCTTCCTCCCCTCTCCCATCCCCGCCAAAGCGTCGGTTCGATGAGAAAGCCCGTCGCCTCCGCCTTCGGTCTGAACGAGGTTCTCGTCTCCTCGGGAGGCGGTGACAACATGATGGGAGCCGTCGGCTCGGGCAACGTCGTCCCGGGAGTGTGCACGGTCAGCCTGGGGACCTCGGGAACGGCGTACGCCTACGCCGATGCTCCGTTCGTCGACCCGGCGGGCGAGATCGCCGCCTTCTGCGACAGCACGGGGGGATGGCTGCCTCTTCTCTGCACGATGAACGTGACCAACGCGACCGAACTTCTCAAAGCCACGCTCAAGGTCGGAAACGCCGAGCTCGAGGCTTTGGCCGGACAGGCCCCCCCAGGGGCCGGAGGCCTGCTCTTCCTCCCCTTCATCGAAGGCGAGCGCGTCCCCGTCCTGCCGGAGGCCAACGGGGTATTTTTCGGCCTGACTCGGAGGACCTTCGATCCCGCGCCCATGGCCCGGGCGGTGATGGAGGGGACGATCCTCAATTTGGGCTACGGCTTTTCCCGGATGAAATCTCTCGGCCTCTTCCCCAAGGAAATCCGGGCCACGGGAGGCGGCGCCCGGAGCCGGCTGTGGCTTCAAATCCTGGCCGACGTCCTGGAAATCCCGGTCGTCACGCTCGCCGAGCGGGAAGCCGCGGCTTTCGGGGCGGCCCTCCAGGCCATCTGGACATACCACCGGGAGCGAGGCCGGCCCGTCGACCTCGGAGAAATCACCGCCCGAATGGTCAGAAAGGCCGGGACCGCCGCCGAGCCCCGCCCCGAGAAGATCGACCTCTACCGCGGTCTCCAGGAACGCTTCAACGCCTTGTGGCGGACCCTCGAGCCCGAATTCAAGGCCCACCGGCGGCGGTCATAGACGGCCCTCTACGGCGCAGGTTTCGTACATCGCCACGACGTTCTCGACCGGCGTCAGCGGCTGGATGTTATGGCAGGGGGCGAGGATGTAGCCTCTTCCCCCTCCGAGGAGGCGGAGATTGTCCAGGACCTCGGCCCGGACCTCGGCCGCCGAGCCGAAGGGAAGCGTCCGCTGGTTGTCCATTGCCCCGTGGAAAACGAGCCTGTCGCCGAAATCGCGCTTCAAGCCCGCCCTGTCCATCCCGGGACACCGCCATTGGATGGGATTGAGGATATCGATCCCGGCTTCGATCATGTCCGGGATGACCCGCCGGCAGTTCCCGTCGTTGTGGTGAAAGACGCGGGCGCCGGCCTGCCGGGCCAGTCCGATGATCCGCTTCATCCCCGGCAGCAAGAATTCGCGGATGTGCCGGAGCGAGATCATCAGGTCGGTTTGCCCTCCCATGTCTTCGGCGACATAAGTCAGATGGACCCGGCCGAGAAGTCGCTCCAAGATCCGGGCCGTGTTTTCGGCGGCCAGGTCGAAGAGCTTGCCGAGGCAGTATCGGACGATCTCCGGATGCTCGATGAGGTCGATGAAGGCCTGTTCGTCCCCGCGGAGCTCCTTGTATGTCAGGAACGGCTCGGATCCTCCCCCCCGGATGGGATGATCCTCGAAATCCTCGACCTGTTCGGGTATGGTCCGGTAGTCCCACCAGTCCGGGCTGGGCCAGGCGTATCGATCTTCGATTTCCTCGACCGTCCGGTAACCGGCCAGGGGGTGGGAGACGCACTCCTCATAGGCCCCGGTCCCGTAATCGACGACCCGCTGCCGGCAGCCGAAAACGTCCATCCCCCGGGGCAGCGGCGGGCCGACATAGATGGGTTTGGCCTTGACGACGAAATCGATCCCTAGCTTTTGAAGCGCCTCCTCTTTCGAAGAACACCCCAGATGGGCCATCAGTCTGGCCGTGAACTCGTCCGTCGCCCAGTAGTCCATCGGGACGCGGTCGGGCTTTTCGCCCCGGAGAACGGCCAGCCAGCGCTCCAGCGGCGTCATCAGCCGGGATCTCAGTGGCGGTGGAGGTCCTTGTGCATGATCCTCCGCATCTCGAGGAGGCGCTCGTCGGCCGGCAGGCCAGCCAGCTCCCGGTTCATGAACTCGTCGTTTTCCTGTTCGAGAAGCCGGGCGACGTAGTCGATGACGCTGGCCGGGAAAACGCCGTCGCGTTCGTAGAGGTCCCGTCTCCGGAGGAGGACCCGGCTCGAGGCGACGCAGCTCGCCGGCAGCACGGGGAGGCGCTTGAGGAGCTCGGGGTCGGCGAAGATGTTCCCCCGGATGTAAAGGCTTTCGGCCAGCTCGAGCGGAGCGTCGTTGCGGGGGGGCGCCCCATCCGTTCGGAACGACCAGTCGGCGGCCATGACGATTCCGGCCAGAAGGAGATGCGCGGCCGCGCTCCCGTCGGGGCTCCGGAGTTCGACGGTCTGCCGGCTTCCCTCGTTCCGAAAAGGATCCTCGTCCCGGAGATTGACCCGCCGGGACAGATGGCGGGCGTTCGTCCAGCCCAGAGGGACGCGGACCATCGCGCTCCGGTTCATGTCGCTCCAGCAAATCCGGGTCGGGGCTTCCTGGTTCGGGACGAGACGGAGATAGGCCGAAGCGACGGTGTTGCCGAAAGCGGTCAGGGAATCGGCGTAATGGCACAGGCCGCCGATTAAGCGCCGGGCCGCCTCGGAAAGCTTGCCGTCGGGTCCGGTCATGATGTTGGCCCCGTCCTTGAGGAGCTCGAGGTGGAAGTGGAGGCCGTTGCCGGCGATCCCCTCCTCGATCTTGGGCGTGAAGGTCGCCAGACAGCCATGCCGGTAAGCGACGTTGCGGATGATCCAGCGGCCGAGGACGACGTCGTCGGCGGCTTCGGGGATCGGCCGGGGAAGGAATTCGACCTCGAGCTGTTCGGCCCGCTTGTCCCGGATCTCGGGATGGCCGCTCCGGATGGGCCCGACCGACCCGACTTCGCTGTGGGCGTACTTGACGGCCCCGGTGATCCGGGTGATATGGCGGAGCATCTCGTTGAGGATCGACCCGCTCTTGATGAACGGGGCCGCCTCGTGATAGCCGTGCTGGTCCGGGGCCCGGAAAAGCTCCTCCTCGCCGAGGCCGATGAGGAAAAATTCGAGCTCGCCGAGGGCCCGGATCGTTATCCCCGTCCTTTCCCGGAAAAGATCGTGAGCTTTGGCCAGGATGTTGTCCGGCGCGAACGGCGCCGGTTCGCCGTCCCGGGTCATGTACCGGCAGATGAAGTCCAGGCTGCCTTCGTCGAACGGATTGAGGAAGGCCGTCCTGAAGACGGGGACGACGTAGAGGTCGGACAAGCCAGCGTCGACCATTCCCTTGAACAGGGACGAGGCGTCGACCCGCTCGCCTTCGGCGAGGATGAGCTCGGCTTGGCCGGCGTCGGCCACGGGCAGCTTGAGCTCCTTGAGCTTCCCGTCAAGCGAAGTGTAGTGGAACGTGATCCGCTCGATGTTTTTCCGGGCGATGACCCGGAGAAAATCCCGGCGGGCGAAGTCGTCCGGCGTTTTGTCGATCAGGACGGCCAGCGGGTTCGCCAGGGCGAAGGATTCGGGTCGGGGGACGGGCATGAAGCGACTCCTCGAAGATAGTCCGAGCCTTTTATTCTAATTGAAGCCCGGTCCAGCCGCAATGCCCCTCCGGCCGAACGGAGTTTCAATACAGGAGATATGGCCTCCGGCGGGCCTCGAACTCCCGAAGTCCGGAGGCGAACCCGCGGACGATCTCCTCGACGGGGACGCCCTCCATGATCGCCCGGCGGACGTCCGCCGTCCCCATGATCGTGTCGAAATACTTGTCATGGAAAAGGAACCGGTCCGGGTGCATCTCCCGAATCACCGCGATCGCCCGGAGGGCCGTTTCCAGGGGGCGGTAAGCTTTTGGGTCGGTGACATGGATCTGGCAGCCGCCGCAGCGCTCGTCTCTGAATTTCGAGAACGTCGGGGTGAACCATTGCTCGCGGAAGGCCACGCCCGGCAAGCCGAGGGCGTTGAGCCTTCGGGTCAGCTCGTACCCGTCGATCCAGGGAGCCCCGAAATACTCGAAGGGCCGGGTCGTTCCCCGTCCTTCGGAGACGTTCGTCCCCTCGAAGAAGACCTGTCCGGGGTAGACCGCGGCCGTGTCGGCGGTCGGCATGTTGGGCGACGGGGCGACCCAGGGAAGCCCCGTCTCGTCGAACCGCATCTCCCGCCGCCAGTTTTCCATCGGGACGACCGTCAACTTGGCCGGCCGGGCCAGGAATTCGGCGCTGGCCAACCGGGCCAGCTCGCCGAGGGTCATCCCAAAGCGGAGGGGATACGGGTAGAGCCCGACGAACGAGCTGAAGGCCGGATACTCGAGGACGGGACCTTCCATGGTCACCCCGTCGAGGGGGTTGGGCCGGTCGAGGACGACGAACTCGAGGCCGTTCTCGGCCGCGGCCTCGAGGGCGTAGAACATCGTCGCCTGATACGTGTAGACCCGCGTCCCGACGTCCTGGATGTCGAAGAGGAGAACGTCGAGGTCCTCGGTCATCGCGGCCTCGAGCTTCTTGTCCTCGTGGGTCGTGTCGAAGGCCCGCATGAATTCGTCGATGTCCTTGAGCATCCCCGGCGGGGGCTTCATCGACGGCCCGTACAGGCTGAAGACGGGAAGACCGAACTTCTGATCCCTGTAAAAAGGGACGTAGGCCCCGGCCTGGGCGTCGCCCCGGATGCCGTGTTCCGGGCCGTAGAGGGCGACGAGGCGGACGCCCGGGACGCTCCGCAGCCGCTCGACCGTGCTGACGAGCCTTCTGTCGACGCCCGAAGGATTGGTGATGAGCCCGACCCGCTTTCCCCGGAGGAGGTCGAGGCGCTTTTCGAGGAGGACCTCGATCCCCGGCTTGACGCCGACCCCGGCTCCTCCGCCGGCGGGGGCGTCCTTCGCCCCGGGCGCGCAGGCCGCGGCGGCCGCCGCCGCGAGCACGATTGTCAACAGCCTTTTCATCATGGACATCGCTGCTCCTTCACGGGCCTCGGCCCGCTTCGACACATCCCTCCCTTTGAGAATACGCATCGCGCCGACTGGAACGGGACATCAGAGTTTGATGAAGATCTTATGCTTGTAGAGAGGGGCCATCAAGCCGATCCAGAGCAGGACGAGGAGAAAGGGATAGATCAGGGACCCGAGATAGGGGCCGGCCAGCGGGGAGAAGACATGGGCGTGGAGCCACCCGATGGGGTTGACCGTCCGGCCGGCCTCGGAGATCTTGACCAGCATCAGGATCTTGACCATGAGGGTCGATCCGGCGAAGACCGTGATCGCGTTCGCGCCGAGGATGAGAAACGGCTTGGCCCAGCCCTTTCTCCCCAGGTACTCGATGAGAAAAAAGCACAGGCCGAAGACGAGGAGGGCCAGGCCGGCCGTCAGGAGGACATAGGTGCTCGTCCAGAGCTGCTTGTTGACGGGAAACACGGGGTCGAGGGCCAATCCGGCCGCGGTCAAGGGAATTCCCGCGGCGAACAGGCCCACGCCTTTCCGGGTCATGGTCCGGGCCGAGCGGAGCCAGTCTCCGGCCAATGTCCCCAAAAGGACGGTGACAATCGCCGGAATCGCGCTCAAGATGCCCTCGGGGTCGAATTCGGGCTTGTAGAGATGTCCGCCGAGGAGGGCCTTGTCGACGAAGCCGCAGAGATTGCCTTTTTCGTCGAGGACGCCGGGACCGTAGCCGGGGACGGGGATGAATGTCAAGGCGGCCCAATAGCCGACGAGCAAGGCCGCCCCGACCGAGGTCCGGACGATCCCTTTCCTTAGGCTGAGGAACAGGACGGCCCCGACCAGGAAACAAACCGCGATCCGCGGCAGGACGCCGGGGATCCGCATCGTCGCGAACCGGAAGCGGGGGAAAAGGTGGAGAAACCAGCCGACGAGGAGAAGGAGAGCCGACCGGGTGAGGATTTTTCGACGGAGGGCCGCGGCCGTCGCCCCCTCGGCCGTCCGCCGGGAGAGGGAGAGCGAAATCGAGATCCCGACAATGAAGAGGAAGAAGGGGAAGACGAGGTCCGTCGGCGTCCAGCCGTGCCATGCGGCGTGCCGTAGAGGAGCGTAAACGTGGCTCCAGCTTCCCGGGTTGTTGACCAGGACCATGGCCGCGATGGTCATCCCCCGGAAGGCATCGACCGAGAGGAGGCGTTCGCCGGCCATCTTCGACCACATTCCCGAGAGCGGAGGATCGCCTATGTCCCCTTCCCCCTTAAAGAGACGGCGCGACGCCATTATAGACTAAAAAAAGCTCCCAGAAAAGGGCGGAAGGCGGGCCTTCCGCCCCTGTCCGGGCGAGACGGTCAGAAATTGAGGTAGAAGGTCAGGGCGAATTTCCGCGGCGACACGTAGGAGGTCGCCTTCTCGAAGGTCGGCTGGTCGGACCTCATGTCGACGGCCGTCACGATTTGGTTGTCGAAGGCGTTCATGATCCGGGCTTCGATGATCCCCTGGAAGCGGCCGCCCATCGGAACGGTGTAGGACAGCTGAAGGTCGAGATTGGCCCAGAAATCGAGTTTCCGCGTCCCGGCCTTCTCGAGGTAGGCGTAGTAATTGCCGTAGTAGTCGCGGCCCCGCTTTTCCCACGGCCGGCCCGTCTGGGCCCTGAAGTAGGCCCCCAGGGTGAGGCTCTTGTAGACCTCGAACGACCCGAAGGCCTTGAAAATGTGGGTCCGGTCGCCCGACATCAGGCCCGTCCGGAGGGGATCCTGGATGTAGAGGCCCGGGGCGTCCTGGATGTAGGAGGAGGCGTAGAACAGCGATGTCCCGGGGGCGTAGTCGAGGTCCCAGTTGCCGTAGAGCCGGCTCCACGTGTACATCGCGGTCAAGGCCCAGCGGTCGGCCCACTGCCTTTTCAGTTCGAAGCTCAGGGCCTTGTACTCGCGCTTGGCGACGACGTTTTCGAAACCGGCGACGACGTTCCCGTCGATGTCCTTCAGGGCGCCGTTGAGGTTGCCGTAGACGAATCTCGACGGGGCGGTGAGGGCGTTGACCGTCGGGTAGTCCTCGATGACATTCTTGACGTTGCGGACCTGGCCCCAGATCTCGAGGCTCCACAGCTTGCTCAGCGGCCGGCTGTAGCCGAGGACGAATTCATCGGTCGAGGTCGGTTTCAGCCCGGGGAGGATGACCTTGCCCGTCTCCGAGGCCTGCGGCAAGTCCGAAAGCTTCGTCCCGTCGACCAGGAAATAGGCGTCCGACCGGTAGACGCGGAGGGGGGCCGCGGCCCGGGCCAGGCTGCGGTTGTCCATGTTTTTGTAGCGCCCGTAGCTGCCGTAGAACTTGTCGCCGGCCTTCTTGTCGAGCATGTAGGTGAAGCCGAGCCGGGGCTGGATCTCGTCGTCGAAATCGAAGGTCAGGAACGTCTTCTTTCCGGTCGACGTTTTTGTACTGAATTCATCACGGTTGGCCAGGACCCCGAGGATGAAGGTCAGCCGCTCGCCGATGCTGACTTGGTCCTGGATAAAGAGGGAATACGTCCGGCCGCGCGAATCCTGGGGCGCCTGCTCGGGATAGTAGCGGGCCCGGAAGCCGGGCCGCCTCAAGGGGTCGATCGAGGCCGACAGGGCCGTGTAGTAAATGATGTTTCCCCACCCGTTGGCCTTCCGCTCGAGGTACTCGCCGCCGTCGTCGAAGGCGAAGCCGGCCTTGAGGAGATGGGAGTGGCCCCGGAAATCGAGGTACTGGCTCAGGACGAACTTGATTTCGTCCCGGAAGAAGTTCTGGGTGTTCGTCTCCGAGGCCGCGCCGACGTATTGGCCCGAGGCCGTCGCCCCGCCGATGAAATACCCGGCGGCCGTCTGGAAATAGCCCATCCGGTCCATGGCGTTCGAATCCCAGGCCGGCTGATAGCCGAGGCTGATGTTGGGCCCGCTCTTGTAGTCCATCTGGACGTGGTCGTATTTCAGCTCGAGATAGGTCGACCTCGAGATCGTCCAGTTCCAGGCGAGATAGATGATCCGGTTCAGGCCCTCCCCGGTGACGGAGACGTTGGGATGGTCGTTGACCCCGACCCCGGCGTTCCGGCTGCTCGAGTCGTCGTTCCGGAGGCTGGCGACGATGAGATGGTTGGGATGGGGCATGGCGCTGAGCTTGAAGAACAGCTCGTTGCTCAGGAATTTCGCGTCGGGGACGGGGCCGAGGTTGTTTCTCCGGCCGGTCGTCTAAATGGAAAAATCAAGCCGATTTTATCGATTTTTTTCGGGTCTGGTTCGTGAGGGTTTAAGGCGGACATCGGGCCCCTTCAAAGTTGTGAATTTCGCCTCAATTGAATCGAGGAATGTGCCGGAGGAGGGAATCGAACCCTCACCCGAGTCGCCCCGGACGGGATTTTGAGTCCCGCG
>VGJF01000022.1 GCA_016867585.1 Candidatus Aminicenantota bacterium
TCGCGGCCTCCGAAAGGACGATCTTTTCGCCTACCGGATCATCGCCGTCGACCAGAACGGCGTCGAAAGCCCGGCGGCCGAGGTCTCGAATTGAACCGCCCCGCCCGGACCGCCGCCGCTCTCCTCGTCATTCTCGGCGCTCCCTTGGCCGCCCCGGCCATGACCCTTCATTTCGGGGTCCACCTGGGGGCGCAGACCATCAACGAGGCCAAGGTCAAGGAGGCTTACGGCAACGGATTCATCCACGTCCCCTACCTCCAAGTTTTCGTCGCGGGCAACGTCTTCCTCGGACTCTCCTACGAAGGCGGATACGAAAAAGGCGCCTTGCTGGGGGTTTACGCCGACCAGGCGACCCTGACCATGCGGGGCCTCGACCTGACCCTCGGCTACGAAATCCGGTCCAAGGCCGCGGCCGGATACTTAAAGGCGGGTTACGGACTCTACGCTTACCGGCAGACGATCCCGACGACGCCTTTTGCGGCCGCCCGTCCGGTCGACCACCGGCGGTCGACGGCCGTCGCCGCGGCCGGAGTCAAGGTCTACCCGCAGAAATTCTTCTACCTCGCGGCCGAGGTCAAGTTCGTCCCCCTGAAGGTCAAACCGTACGACGTCGCGGTCGACCTCGGGGGCTGGCGATTCCTGGGCGGTTTGGGCTTTTCGGTCGATTTCCGCTCCCGATGAAGCTCCTCAAGATCGGGATCTCGGGGGTCCGGGGCATCATCGGCGAATCGATGACCCCCAGGCTGGCCCTGGACTTCGCCGCGGCCTTCGGGTCCTTCGCCGGAGGGCGGGCCGTCCTCCTCGGCCGCGACACCCGGATTTCGAGCCCCATGCTCCGGGCGGCCTGTCTGGCCGCTTTGACCTCGACGGGTTGCGACGTCGTCGACCTCGGCGTCTGCCCGACGCCCATCCTCCAGTATCTCGTCCGCTCCCAAAACAAGCGTCGCCGGGCCGGAGGGGGAATCTCGATCACGGCCGGCCATAACGACATCGCCTGGAACGCCCTGGCCTTCGTCGGGCCGGAGGGGACATCCTTGAACGCCTTCCAAGGCCAGGAAGTCCTCGATATCTACCACCTTGGCAAGTTCCGGAAGGCCTCCGCGGACCGAATCGGAAAGGTCGGGGACGGAGCGGACCGGACCGGCCTCTATTTCGAGGCCCTGGCCCGTTTCGTCGGGGCCGGCGACATCCGCCCGGCCCGGCTCAAGGCCGTCATCGATGCCGTCAACGGCGCCGCCGCTCCCTACCTCGCCCGCTTCGCCGAGGCCCTGGGCTTTCAACTCATCCCCGTCAACGACGAACCCAACGGGTTCTTTCCCCACGACCCCGAGCCCCGGCCCCGGAACGCCCAGCAGGTCGTCGCCGTCCTCAAGGCCGTCGGGGCCGAGGCCGGCTTCCTTCTCAACAGCGACGCCAGCCGGGTCTCCGTCGTCGCCGAAAACGCCGAGGCCCTGTCCGAGGAGTACACCTTTCCCCTTTTGGCCGACGATTTCCTCCGCCGGCGCCGCGGACCGGTCGTGGCCAACCTATCGACCTCACGGATGATCGAGGACGTCGCCCGGTCCCGGAACTGTCCCCTGGTCCGGACAAAGGTCGGCCAGTCCCACGCCGTCCAGGCCCTTCTCCAGGAAGAGGCCGTCCTCGCCGGAGAAGGTTCGGGCGGGGTCGCCGTCCCGGCCTTTCAGCCCGCCTTCGACGCCTTCCTGACCATGGGGATGCTTCTCTCCGTCCTGGCCCGGACGGGGAAGCGCCTGAGCCGGCTGGTCGAGGCGCTCCCCCGCTACCACATCGTCAAGGAGAAAATCCACTGCCCGCCGGCCCGAATCCACTCCGTCGTCAACGAGGTCAAGCGCCATTTCCGCCGCCATGAGCTCGACACCTCCGACGGCGTCCGGGTCGAGGACAAGTCGGGCTGGGTTCAGGTCCGGACCTCGGGAACGGAGCCGATGATCCGGGTCATCGCCGAAGACCGGAGCCCGGAAAAGGCCCGGGAACGGGCCGACGAAGCCATCCGCTTCATCGCCCCGCTGGCCCGATGAAAAAGGCAAGCTCCCTCAAGATCGGCATTTCCGGGGTCCGAGGGATTCTCGGCGACAGCCTGACCCCCCAGCTGGCCGCGGCCCTCGCCCAGGCGTTCGGGGCCTACCTCGGCGGCGGGCCGGTCGTCGTCGGCCGCGACGCCCGGGCCTCGGGCGAGATGATCGGCCAAGCCGTCCTGGCCGGCCTCCTCTCCGTCGGCTGTCAGCCGGTCGAAATCGGAATCGCCCCCATCCCCTCCTTCCTGTTCTACGTCAAGGACGCCAGGGCCGGCGGCGGCATTTCCGTCACGGCCAGCCACAATCCCAAGGAATGGAACGGCCTGAAGTTCGCCGGCCGGGAGGGCCTTTACCTTTCGCCGCCCCAGACCGAGGAGTTTCTCGACCTCTACCATCAGGGGGAATTTCCCCTCGTTCCGGCCGACCGGCTGAAAGCCGTCAAGACCGAATCCCGGGCCCTCGAGCCTCATCTTCGGAAAATCCTGGGCGCGGTCGAAGCCGGCCGGATCCGGGAGCGGAAATTCAAGGTCGTCATCGACTGCAACAACGGGGCCGGGGCCGTCCTCGCCCCGCGCCTCCTCGAGGCCCTCGGGTGCGAAGCGGTCCGGCTGAACGCCGACCCAAGCGGCGAATTCGCCCACGACCCGGAGCCGCTCCCGGAAAACATCGGCGGCCTCTGCCGGGCCGTGGCCGAACACGCGGCCGACGTCGGCTTCGTCCAGGACGCCGACGCCGACCGACTGGCCGTGGTCGACGAGACCGGCCGGCCGATCGGCGAGGAGCTGACCCTGGCCGTGGCGGCCCGGTATGTCCTCGGCCGGAAGCCCGGCCCGATCGTCTGCAACCTTTCCTCTTCCCGGGCCATGGACGACATCGCCCGTTCGGCCGGGGTCCCCTGCCTCCGCTCCAAGATCGGCGAGGTCAATGTCGTCGAGAAGCTCCTGGCGGCCGAGCCCCGGGCGGTCATCGGCGGGGAGGGGAACGGCGGGGTCATCTATCCCGAAGTCCATCCCTGCCGGGACAGTTTCACGGCCATGGCCCTCATCCTCGAAGCCATGGCCGCGGCCGGACGGACGATCTCCGAGCTGGCCCGGGACATCCCGCCTTACGTCATGATCAAGGACAGGATCCCGGGTTCGGCCGAGCAGGCCCACCGGCTCGTCCATCTCCTCAAGAAGCGCTACGAAGGGAAAGCGAAAACGAACATTCTGGACGGCCTCAAGGTCGATTTCCCGGATCACTGGATCCACATCCGCCCGTCGAACACCGAGCCGGTCATCCGGATTCTGGCCGAGGCGAGGGCCGAAGAAGCGGCCCGGCGGGCGATTGAGGCCCTCAAAGCCGAGATCGCCGACCTCCAACGGAAACGATGAGCCGGAAGCCCGCGGACGCGAAGCTGGTCTTGGCCGGAGAGATTTACACCCCCCGGAAGCGCCTTCGGGGAGGCGGCCTGGTTTTCGCCGGCGGAAAAATCCTGGGCATGGGATCCGCGGCCTCGGCCTTCCGGACGGCCCGGTCGCTGCACGACCGGTCGAAGCCCTTCGGCCTCGAGGTCCTCGAGTTTCCGGACCTTGCCGCCGTCCCCGGTTTCGTCGACATCCATCTCCATGGCGGCGGAGGGGCCGAGATCATGGAGGGAACGCCAGCGGCGGTCGAAAGGGCCCTCTCGGCCCACCTGAAGAACGGGACGACCTCGGTCCTGGCGACCGTCATGACGGCCGCCCGCGGGGACATGCTCCAAGCGATCGCCGCCGTCGGCCGGACGGCGGGCCGGCTCCCCGAAATCCTCGGCCTCCACCTCGAGGGCCCATTTCTGGCCGGCCGGAAGGCCGGCGCCCAGCCGGCCGATCACATCCGGCCCTTCTCGGCCCCGGAATGGAGGGCCTTCGTCGAGGCCTCCGGGAAAACGATCCGGATCGCGACGTTGGCCCCCGAGGCGGCCGGCGCCCCGGCTTTTCTCGCCCTCCTCCGGAAGCAAGGCATCGTCGCCGCGGCCGGCCATTCCCAAGCCTCGTTCGACCAGGCCCGGGAAGCCTTCCGCCGGGGCCTTCGGCACGGAACCCACCTTTTCAACGCCATGAGCGGCATCCACCACCGCGACCCCGGCCTGGCCGGGGCGCTCCTCCTCGACGATTCCGTCTCCGTGGAGCTCATCGCCGACGGCTTCCACCTCCATCCCTCCATCCTGGACCTCGTCGTCCGGCTGAAGCCGCCGTCCAAGATCATCCTCGTCAGCGATGCGACTCGTAGCGCGGGAATCGGGGTCAAACCCCTCCGGACGAAGGCGGGCCGGCTGTTCGGAAGCTCGATGACCTTGGCCCGGGCGGTGGCCAACATGGCCGCCTGGACGAAGCGTCCCCTGGAGGAAATACTGGCCATGGCCACGGAGAATCCGGCCAGATTGGCGGGAGCTTATCCGCGCAAGGGACGTCTCGGCCGCGGCGCGGACGCCGATGTCGTCCTTCTGGATGACCGCCTCGAGGTCCGCAAAGTCTTTCTTCGAGGCGAGGAAATTTGGTAATTAGATATATCTTCATATAAGTCAGGGCTTGACTCTTTCCGGTCTTTGTTGTTAATTTATGGAAGTTCTCCCCACTTAATTACACTTAACAATAAGAAAATAAATGAAATAGAATAGACCCGGCCGGAGGCGTCCATGACCCCGAAAATCGACTACGAAGAAATCAATAAAATCATCAGGCTCCTGGAAGACCGGAACCTGGCCGAGTTCGAACTCGAAATCGAGGATTTCAAAATCAAAATCCGAAAGAATCCGCCGGTCATCGCCGTCCCGCCGGCCGCATCCGCGACGCCCGGCCTCGGGGGCGATTTCGAAACCGGAGGGGATTTCCACATGATCGCCTCGCCGATGGTCGGGACGTTCTACCGGGCCCCGTCGCCGGCGTCGCCTCCGTTCGTCGAGGTCGGGGACATCGTCAAAAAGAAGCAGGTCCTCTGCATTGTCGAGGCCATGAAGCTCATGAACGAGATCGAGTCCGACGCGGACGGGGTCGTCAGGGACATCTTCGTCGAAAACGGCAAGCCCGTCGAATACGGCCAGCGCCTGTTCGCCATCTCCCCCTCGGCCTGAGCGGTCATGTTTTCGAAGATCCTGATCGCCAACCGGGGGGAGATCGCCCTCCGGATCATCCGGTCGGCCAAGGAGCTCGGCCTCAAAACCGTCGCCGTCTACAGCGAAAGCGACCGGACGTCCCTCCACGCCATGCTGGCCGACGAAAAATTCTGCATCGGACCGGCCAAGGCCCAGGACAGCTATCTCAACGTCCCCAACCTGTTGAGCGTCGCCGAGATCACCAAGGCCGACGCCCTCCATCCCGGATACGGCTTTCTGGCCGAGAACGCCCGCTTCGCCGAAATCTGCGAGACCTCGGGGGTCGCCTTCATCGGCCCTCCGCCGTCCGCGATCCGCCTCATGGGCGACAAGAACCGGGCCCGTCAGGAGATGGCCAAGGCCAAGCTTCCGGTCATCCCGGGCAGCGACAAGATCCTCGAGGACGCCGCCGAAGCCAAGAAGACCGCCCTGAAGATCGGGTTCCCGGTCATCCTCAAGGCCGCCGCCGGAGGCGGCGGGAAAGGGATGCGGATCTGCCGCCACGCCGCCCACCTCGAGGAACAGTTCCCCATCGCCCAGAACGAGGCCAAGAACGCCTTCGGCGATCCCTCCCTGTACCTCGAGAAGTACATCACCGGCGCCCACCACATCGAAGTCCAGGTCGTCGGCGACAAACACGGGACGATCATGACCTTCGCCGAGCGGGAATGTTCGGTCCAGCGCAAGTACCAAAAGGTCATCGAGGAGACGCCCTCGCCGTTCGTCGACGAGAAACTCCGGCGGAAGATGATGAAGGCCGTCGAGGACGCGGCCCGGCACATCGGATACCAGAGCCTGGGAACGTTCGAGTTCCTCGTCGACGAGGACAAGAAGTTCTACTTCATGGAGGCCAACACCCGGGTCCAGGTCGAGCACCCGATCACCGAGATGGTCTACGGGATCAACCTCGTCAAGGCCCAAATCCGGGCGGCGGCCGGAGAAAAGCTGAACTTCCCCTTCGAGCTCCTGCCCCGGGGCCATGCCCTCGAGTGCCGGATCAACGCCGAGGATCCGGACACCTTCGCCCCCTCCCCCGGGCGGATCGAATTCCTCGTCCTCCCCGGCGGCGAGGGAATCCGGGTCGACTCGGCGGCCTACGGGGGATGGCAGATCCCCCCCCACTACGACTCCCTTCTGGCGAAGATCATCGCCTACGCGCCGTCGCGGTTCCTGGCGATCAAAAAGATGCAGACGGCCCTCGAAATGACGACCATCGTCGGGATCAAGACGAACATCCCCCTCCATCTGGCCGTCCTGGCCAACTCCGATTTCCTGGAAGGAAAATACGACACCGGCTTTCTCGAAGCCTTCCTGGCCCGGAAGAACGGGACCTAGGCCTTCCTCCGGAAGACGGTCACGAGGAACGCCCCGGCGTTGTCGCCGACGACGTTTTCGTTGACCCCGAAGGTCAGGCGGCCGTCGGCCGGCATCGCCGCCAGAACGGCCGAACCGATGGCGAAGACCTCGCCGTACTCCCGGGTCGTCTTTTCCTTCGTCTCCCTGTCTTCGAAGACCTCGACCCGGACCACGACCCGGCCGAGAAGGCATCCGAGGTTGCGGTCGGTCAGCGGCTGCTGCATCGTCCCGAACTTCAGCCCCTCCGGGCCGCACTCGGCGATGGGATTTTCCCTCTGGAGAGAGACCGTGCCGGTCGCCTCGAAGTACAATTCCTCGCCGGCCGCGACCTCGAGGCCCGAATCGGTCCAGGCGACGTTTCCCGGCACGGAGATCGTGGCCGCCAGCTCGAAGCCCTCGGGAGGCCGGACGGCCTCCTGGGCCGGGCCCCAGGCCGGAAGCACGCCGGCAAAGGCCAAAAAAAGGCTGAAAACGGCCCTCGACGGGATCATCGCGCCCTCAATACCCCGATCAAGGCCTCGTGGATCCGGCCGTTGGAGGCCACGACCTCGGGACGGTAGATGTCCGCCGGACGGCCCTCGAAATCCGTGACCCGTCCCCCCGCCTCGGCGACGAGAAGGGCTCCGGCCGCCGTGTCCCAGGGATTGAGCTTGAGCTCCCAGAAGCCGTCGAACCGGCCGCAGGCGACGCCGCAGAGGTCGAGGGCGGCCGACCCGCAGCGGCGGACCCCCTGGGCCTTGAGGAGGACCCGGTCATGCTCGGCCATGTTGGCCCGGCTTTCCCGGATGTCGTACGAAAATCCCGTGGCCACGAGGCTGCGGACGAGATCGTCGACGGACGAGACCCGGATTCTCCGCCCGTCGAGCCAAGCCCCTTCCCCCGCCTCGGCCCAGAACGTCTCCCCGCTCATGGGGTTGTGGACGACGCCGCAGACGAGCCGGCCCTCGCCTTCGAGGGCGATTGAGACGCAAAAGACGGGAAAGCGGTGGGCGAAGTTCGTCGTTCCGTCGAGGGGGTCGAAGACCCAACGGAAGGCCGACCCGCCGACCCGGGCAAGCCCCTCCTCGGCCAGAAAATCATGGCCCGGGAAGCGGGCCGAAAGGCGGCCGAAAATGAGGTCCTGGGAGGCCTGGTCGGTCGCCGTCACGAGGTTGATCTCGCCCTTGAACCGGACCTCTCCCAGACGGTGATAATCCCGGCTGAGAAGCGCCCCGGCTTCGAGGGCGGCGTCCCGGGCCGCCTCCAGGAATTCGGCGTGAAGCCCCATGGGGCCGTATCATACCAAGCCGGCGGCCTTCCGGCAACCCGGGCGGCATTGACTTGCCCGGGCCGGGGCGATACATTAGGTCCGCCATGAAGGACGCTCCGTTCGAGGGCCGGCTGGCCGAAAAGCCGTTCCCCCGCCTTCTCTTCGAGCTCTGGACCCGGGAGAGGTCGGGCCGCCTCCGCCTCCGCCGCGAGGACGAGGAACGGCTCTTGTTCTTCGAAACAGGACGCCTCGTCCTCGCCCGGGAAAGCCTCGATGAAAGGGGCTTTCTCGGGGCCCTTGTCCGGAAGAAAGTCCTTCGCCCCGAGCAGGCCGAGTCGGCCGGACATCTTGCCGCCCTCAAGGGCCTGTCCGTCGTCAAGGCCGCCGGAGAGCTCGGCCTCCTCTCCCCCCTTCCCCTCTGGAATCTCCTCGAGTCGTTCTTCGTCCGCCGGCTTTTCATCCTCTTCGGCTGGGAGGAGGGCGGGTTCGATTTCGAGCCCGGCCCGGCCCCGCCGGCCGAGTCCCGCTTCGGGCTCCTCGAGGTCCATGACCTCATCCTTCAAGGGATCCGGCAGATGCAGAACGACCGGCTCATCGAACGCTTCCTTCCCGGTCCCGACGATCCCATTCGCGTTTCGGTCCCTTATTTCCTCCCTCTCCTCGCCCTCGATCCCCACGAACGGTACGCCTTGAACCTTCTCGGCGAAGTCCCCAGCCTCCGGAGTTTCCTCTCGAAGTCCGAACTCGGAGCCCGCGAAAGCCGGAAAGCCCTCTACGCCTTCGCCTGTCTGGGGGTCCTCGGGGCCTCCCTGCCGAAGGCCGGAGAGAGCCCGGCGGCCGAAGCCCCGGCCTCCAACCCCGTCCGGATGCTCGAAGCCCTCAACGAGAAATCCGTCTGCCTCTTCCGGTACGTCTCCAAGGAGGCCGGCCCCGTCGCCCAATCGATTCTCGGGAAAGCCCTCGACGATCTCAAACCCGGACTCGGCCCTTTGTTTCAATCCCTGGCCCTGCTCCCCGACGGCCGGATCGAAGTCGATCCTTCTCTCAAGCTGGGGAACGGCCGCCTTTCGGCCGAAATCATCCGGAAAATCCAGCGGGGATTCGATGACATCCTGATGGCCGAAGTCCTCGCCGTCCGCAAATCCCTGGGTCCGGCCCATGAAGCGGCCGTCGTCAGGAATATGGAAAAGGCCGGATGCGTCTGAGCCGCCGCCAAGTCTTCTCTCTCCTCGTCCTGGCGACGGCCGGCGTCCTGGCCTTCGTGGCGGCCCTTGTCTTCTGAGCTCCGGCCGCTCGTTTTCCTTCTCGGCCCGACGGGATCGGGGAAAAGCGCGGCCGCCCTCGGCCTGGCCGCCGGCCACGACGGCGAAATCGTCGGCTGCGATTCCCAGCAGGTCTACCGGGGTTTCGACATCGGCACGGACAAGCCTTCGACGGGAGATCGGGTCCGGATCCCCCACCACCTTATCGACATCGCCGATCCGGCGACACAATTCAACGCGGCCGACTACGCCTCCCTGGCCTCCGAGGCGATCGCGGGAATCGTCCGAAGGGGACGTCTGCCGCTCGTCGTCGGCGGGACCGGGCTTTATTTCAGGGCCCTCGAGGACGGCCTGTTTCCGGGGCCGGGACGGGACGAGGCTCTCCGCCGTCGACTCGAGGAAGAAGCCCTGAGCCTCGGCCTCGAGGCCCTCTGGAGCCGGCTCGGGGCCGTCGACCCGGCCTCCGCGGCCCGGATCGGAAAGAGGGACAAGATCCGGATCATCCGGGCCCTTGAAGTCCATGTCCTGACCGGTGTTCCCTTGAGCGAGCATGTCCTCCGGACGGAGGGGCGCTTGGCCGGATTCCGGGTCGCGAAGTTCGCCCTCCTGAGGCCCCGGGCCGAGCTTGTCCGCCGGATCGAGGAGCGGGTCGAGCGGATGTTCGCCTCCGGTCTGGTCGCCGAGGTCGAAGGCCTTCTCGCCCGCGGGGTGCCCGAATCCGCCCCGCCGTTCCGGGGCCTGGGATACCGGAGCGTGCTTCGCTATCTCCGCAAGGACATCGGCCTGCCGGAGGCGGTCGAAGAAACCAAAGTCGAAACGCGCCGATACGCCAAACGCCAGATGACCTGGTTCCGGAAAATGCGGGACGTCCGCTGGCTGGCGCCCGAAGAGCTCGAACCCGCCTTGGCCGGTTGGAAAACCCGCCCGGCGGACTGAAGCCGATGGAACAAGCCGTTCTCGTCCATCTGGCCACATCGGCCGGGGAGAAGCTCGAAGGCCCCGAGTCCCTGGCCGAACTCGAGGGCCTGACCAGGGCGGCCGGCGGAGTCGTCCTGGAAAAAATCTTCCAGGTCCGGCCGGCGCCGAGCCCCCGATTCTACGTCGGCGAGGGAAAAGTCGAGGAACTCCGCCTCCTCCGGGATCGGGCCGGACCGGTGACGTTCGTTTTCGACGACAAGCTCAGCCCCACCCAGCAGAGAAACCTCGAAAGCGCCCTCGAAGCCAAAGTCGTCGACCGGACCCAGCTCATCCTCGACATCTTCGCCCTCCGGGCCCGCTCGACGGAGGGAAAGCTCCAGGTCGAACTGGCCCAACTCCGATACCTCCTTCCCCGGCTGGCCGGACGGGGCAAGGCCCTTTCCCGCCTCGGGGGAGGCATCGGCACGCGGGGCCCGGGGGAAAAGAAGCTCGAGGCCGACCGCCGCCACATCCAGGACCGGATCACCAAAATCCAGCGGGACCTCCGGGCCGTAGCTCGGCGCCGGGCGGGCCAGCGGCAAAGCCGGAAAGAAAGCCTCATCCCCCTCGTCGCCCTGGTCGGGTACACGAGCGTCGGGAAATCGACCCTCTTCAACCGGCTGGCCGGGGAGTCGACCATGACCTCGCCGGCCCTCTTCGCCACCCTCGACCCGCTTGTCCGTCGGGCCCGGTTCGACGACGGCCTGCCGTATTTCCTGAGCGACACCGTCGGCTTCATCCGGAAGCTCCCGGTCGAACTCGTCGTCTCCTTCAAGGCCACGCTCGAGGAGGTCCTCGAGGCCGATCTCATCGTCCATGTCCTCGACCTTTCCGCCCCGGGCTGCGAGGCCCAGGCCGAGGCCGTGACGAAAACCCTCGGGGACATCGGGGCCGCCGAAATCCCCGTCCTCAAGGCCTACAACAAAATCGACCGCCTCCCGGACGGACCCGGCCTCCTCTCCCGGAACGCCGGCGACGCCGTCTACGTCTCGGCGGCGACGGGGGAGGGGGTTTCCGACCTCAAGGACCGGATGCGGCGGAGCATCTATCGAGGCCTCCATCCCTTCGAACTCCGGCTGCCTAGGTCCTCCTCGGGCCTCCTCGACTCTCTCGGCCGGAGGGCGCTGATCTTGAAAAAACAGGAGGACGGAGATTATCATGTCCTCCGGGTCATGGCCGACCCCGAGAGGATCGTCGACCTGGCCCCGTTCATCTCCCGAGGAGAGTGATATCGTGAGAAAAGCCGCCGTGGCCGTTTTGGTTCTCTTCGCGGGGGGGGCCTGCGTCACCGTGGCCCCGCTCCCCCCCTCGCTCTACATCGAAAGCCCGACGGCCTCGTTCACCTCCGCCCTGCCCCTCGACGCCCGGATCGCCGTCGAGGACGCCTGGCGCTTCCTCAAGCAGGGGCGTCCGGACAAGGCCGAAAAGGTCATTCTCACGCTCGGGGAATCCAGCCCGTTCTACTATGCCGGCCTCGGCTACATTTCCCTCCTCCAGAACGACTTGGCCGCGGCCGAAGGGTATCTCCAGAAGGCCGCCCAGGATTATCCGGAGTTGGGCGTCGTCCATATCGGCCTCGGGCAGCTCTACCGGAAGACGGGCCAAGACGATTTCGCCCACGACGCCTTCCTCGAAGTCCTCAAGCGGGATCCCGAGAACGCTTTCGCCCGCCGAGAAGCGGACAACATCGCCGCCCTGATGACCGACACTTATCTGGCCGAGGGCCGGTCGGCCTCGGCCGTCGGTTCGGCCGAAAAGGCCAAGGAGGCTTTTCTCAAGGCCCTTCATTACGCCCCGCGGCTCGAGGAGGCCCACCTCGCCTTGGCCCGCCTGTACCGGAAAGAGAAGGATTTTTCCGGGGCTCTCTTCCACCTCCGAACGGCGAGCGGGAACGCCCCGGAGCGTCCGGCCGTCCTGCTCGAGTACGCCCAGACGCTGGAAGAGGCCAAGCAGTTCGGTCCGGCCATGGAGGCTTACGAGCGTCTCCTCGCGCTCGACCCCCAGAACAAGGCCGGCCGGGAGCGCGCCGCCGCCCTGAAAGCCAAGCTCGGCGTCGTCGAGCTCCCCAGCCAATACGGCGAGATTCCGGCCCGGCAGGCCCTAACCCGGGAGGACCTGGCGGCGGTCCTCGCGGTCAAATTCCGAGACGTCGTCGACGACAATCCCCCCAAATCCCGCATCCTCGTCGATATCACGACCTCCTGGGCCTCGAGGTTCATCGTCAAGGTCGCCGCCTTGGACCTTATGGAGGTCTACGCCAACCACACCTTCGAGCCGAAAAAGCCCGTCTCGAGGGGCGAGATGGCCGAGACGATCGTTCGTCTCATCGGCTTGCTCGGCCGGAGGGGGATCAAGGTCATCGCCCAGATCCCCCCCGAACGGATCCAGGTCTCCGACGTCCCCCCCGAGCATCTCTATTCCCGGGCGATCCTCCAGGCCGTCTCCTATCAGGTCATGGACCTGGGGCCGGACCGGACATTCCGTCCCGACCAAATCGTCTCCGGAACGGAAGCCCTCCGCATTTTCGACCTGCTCCTGAGCCTCATCCGTTGAAGGAGCTCGACGGCATGCCCCCCGACGGCCGGAAGACGGAGGACCTGAGTTCCTCCGTCTGGACCTTGGCCAACGGCCTGAGCCTGCTTCGCATTCTCCTCGTCCCGGTTTTCGTCTTGGCGGTCGCCGGGCGGAGGCCGGGGCCGGCCTTCCTTGTCTTCTTCGTCGCCGGGATGACCGACCTCCTCGACGGCCTGGCCGCCCGGGCCTGCCGCCAGCGAAGCCGTCTGGGGACCTATCTCGATCCGGCCGGCGACAAGCTCCTCATGGCCGCCTCCTACATCGTCCTCTCCCTTCCCTCCCTCGCCCAACCCAACGTCATCCCCCTCTGGCTGACCGTCCTCGTCTTCGCCCGGGACCTTCTCATCGTCTCCGGGGCGGCGTACGGCCGGTTCCGCCTGGGGCTGAAGACCTTCCTGCCTTCCCTGACCGGAAAGATCAGCACCGGATTTCAAGTCGGGACGGTCTTCTGGGTCCTGTTCTTCAACGTTCGGGGGACGACGCCCGGGATCCTGGCCTGGCTTTACGGGGCGACCGTCATCCTGACCGTGCTGTCGGGGGCGGCTTACTTCCGCCAGGGGCTCAAGATCCTCCGGGCCAGCCGGGCCTGAAGCCTAACCCATCGTCTTGTCGATGAACCCGCGGCGGAGGGTCTTCCACAGGATTTTGATGTCCAGGCCGAAGGACCAGTTCTGGAGGTAGAAGAAGTCGTATTCGAGGCGCTTCTCGATCGAGGTGTCCTGGCGCAGGCCGTGGACCTGGGCCCAGCCCGTCAAGCCCGACTTCATCTTGTGGCGGAGCATGTATTTCGGAATGCCGTCGGTGAACGTCCGGACGAATTCGGGCCGCTCGGGCCGGGGCCCGACAAAGCTCATCTCCCCCTTGAGGATGTTGACGAGTTGAGGCCATTCGTCGAGGCTGTAGCGGCGGAGAAAACGTCCGACCCGGGTCACCCGGGGGTCGTCGGCCCGGCAGAAGACCGGGCCCGACTCCTTCTCGGCCTCGCAGACCATCGTCCGAAACTTGTGGATGGAGAACGTCCGGCCGTCGAGGCCGACCCGCCGCTGATGGAAAAAGACGGGCCCCTTGGAGTTGAGTTTGACGACGACGGCGGTGATGAGAAAAAACGGGGACAGGAGGACGAGGCCGACGACGGCCCCGGCGATGTCGGTCAGGCGCTTGAGGACCCGCCAGCCGCCCCGGAGCGGGACCTCGTCGATCGAGATCACGGGGAAACCGTCGAGATCCTGAAGGTTCGCCTTGAGAGTCAGGAGCTGGAAGAGGTCGGGGATGAGCCGGACGTTGACCGGATAGCGATGGACGATCCGGAAGATCTCGAGGATCCGGGCATAATTGCCGAGGTCGAGGGCGACATAGATCTCCTGGACGCCCTCCCGCTCGATCACGGCCGCCAGGTCGTCGATCCCTCCGAGGACGGGCACCCCCCCGTCGACGGGAATCATCGTTCCGACGGGACGGTCGTCGGCCAAGAACCCTCGGACGACGAATCCCAGGTCCCGGTAATTGTGGAGTTTCTGGGCGACCGCCGCCCCCATCTCGCCCGCCCCGATGACGAGGACGTTCAGAAGGTCCTTGCCCCGGGCGTAGCGGCGCTTCATCGTGTAGTAAATCTGGTTCCGGAGGAAGGAGATCGTGAAGACGACGCCGACGAAGTAAACGGCGATGAATCCCCGGGACAGCTCGACGAGAGGCTGACCGAGGATTCTGGCCTCCCCGCGCCCGTAAGTCACGAGATAGGCCGTGACGAGAGTGACGAGGGCGATCGTCAGGACGGCGTTGATGAGGATGGAGAAGAAATCGTCGAGCTGGGTCCGGCGGAGGCGGCTCCTGTAGAATCCCTGGAGGAAAAAGATCCCGAGGTGGGCCAGGACGAAGAAGGGGAGGAGGACGAGGTATTGACGGAGAGGGGGGACCCCCAAGGCCGGGTCGACGGGGACGATGTAGGAATAAAAACGGAAGAGATAGGTGTAGAGAAAGGAGGCGACGATGGCGACGGCGTCGCTGGCGACGAAAAGGCCGGCCAAACGGGCCCTCTGTCTGTAGATCACCGGGAATCCTTGTGCCCGTCCCACAGCCGCCGGAGGCGGGCGGCGATTTTCTCCTTGAAAACGCCCCGCGAAAACTTCAAGGCGTGCGACCGGAGGGAATGCGTATTAAAGGCCAGGCCCCGGAATTTGTCAAGGGCCGCGGCCAAGGCGGCCGGGGTCGGCGCGTCGTAGAGGAGCCCCGTCTCTCCGGGAAGGACGGTCTCGCAAGCGCCGCCCCGCCCGTAGGCGATGACCGGAGTGCCGCAGGCCTGGGCTTCGAGGGGAGCGATGCCGAAGTCCTCCTCGCCGGGTTGGAGGAAGGCCGCGGCCTCCCGGTAGAGACGGCGAAGCTCCCCGTCGTCCACGGCCCCGAGAAAAGCGACATTCGGCCCGGCCGCCCGCCTCAAGGCCTTGTACTCCGGGCCGTCGCCGACGACCCGGAGCTCGTCCCGGCGGCCGCGAAAGGCGGCCGCCGCGGCATCGATCCGCTTATAGGGGACGAGGGCCGAGACGATGAGAAATCCCCTCCGCTCCGGCTCGGACTCGGGCGGAGTGAAAAAATCCGTGTCGACGGGAGGATGGACGACCTCGGCCGGGCGGCGGTAGTATTTTTCGATCCGCCGGGCGACGGCCTTGGAATTGGCCAGGAAATGGTCCACCCGGGCCGCGGAGGTCACGTCCCAGACCCTCAGGCGGTGGAGGAGGGGCGGAATGAGGAACCGCCCGATAGGCCCCGTCCTGCCCGGGCCGAAATACGCGAAATACTGGTTCCAGGCGTATCGGACCGGCGAGTGGATGTAGGAGACATGAAGAGCCTCCGGGCCGGGAATGATGCCCTTGGCCACACAGTGGGAGCTCGAGAGGACGAGTTCGAATTCCTGGAGGTCGAATTGCTCGACGGCCAGGGGGTAAAGGGGAAGGTAGGAGCGGTAGCGCTTCCTCAGGAAAGGCATCCCCTGGAGGAAACTCGTCCGGATGTCCCTGGCCTCGAGCTCCTGGACCTGGCTCCCGGGAAAGCGGATGAGGGTGAAGATCGGGGCCCGGGGAAAGAGCTCGGCCAGAACCTCGAGCACTTTTTCCCCCCCCCGCCGGCCCGTCAGCCAGTCGTGGACCAGGGCGATCCGGACGTTTTCCATCGCGTCCTGATTATAGGGGTCCACGGAAAGCCAAGTCAAACGGTCCCGGCCCCGGACGTTCGACCGTCAGAGGGGTTTGTCCGCGAGCTCGTCGTAGAGGGCGGCGTAGGAGGCGACCATCCGCTCCAGGGTGAAGCGCGGCGGGATTTCGGCCTTGGCCCGGCCGGTCAGTCGGCCGGCCAGGGCCGGGTCGGCGAGAAGACGGATGACGGCCGCGGCCAGGGCGGCCGGGTCCCTGGAGGGGACGAGCAGCCCGGTCTCCCCGTCGCGGACGATTTCCCGGACGCCTTCGACGTCGGTCGCGGCGATGGGCTTCCCCCGAGCCGCGGCCTCGATTAGGACGAGCGGCAATCCCTCCCAAAGCGAGGGCAGGACGAATACGTCGAAGAGGGACAGGAGGCCGGCGGCGTCGGTCCGCTCCCCAAGAAGGAGAACGGTCCGGTCGAGGCCCTTTTCCCGGATCATCCTCCGGAATTTCGCCTCGAGCGGCCCTCCCCCGACGATGACGACGCGGGCCTTGGGGATTCGGTCCCGAATCGCTCCGGCGGCTCCGATCAGGAAAACGAGGCCTTTCTGCCGATGCAACCGGGCGATCGTCCCGACCACGGGCGGCTCGAGCCCGTGAGTCCGGCGCAAATCAAGAAGATTCGCCATGCCCTCCGGCTCTTCCCCGGCCGCCGGGGGCCCGACCCCGTTTCGAATGAGCCTGAGTCGGGAAGCGGGCCCCAGCCTCATCCGAAGGGCCCGGGCATGGTCCCCTTCGGAGACGCAGACGACCGCGTCGGTGAATCGGGAGAAGCGCCTCTCGAGACCGATGAACAGCCGGCGGAGGAACGGGTTTCGATAATGGAGGTAGTGGATGCCGTGTAGGGTGTGGACGACGGAGCGAGTCCCGGCTTTTCTCGCCGCCCAGCGGCCGAACAGCCCGGCCACCCCGCCGTGGGTGTGGAGGATGTCGAAGCCTCCCCCGGCGAGAAGCCGCCGCAGGTCGCCGACCAGTCGAAGGCTCGGCTTCTTGCTGAACGCCGCCGGAAGGAATGGCCGCTCCAGCCGCCTGACGGCCTCGGCCATCGGCCCGTCGCCGCGGGAACAGACCGAAAGGTCGAACCTCTCCCGGTCCAGCCCCCGGGCCAGCGACAGGAGGATTTGCTGCCCTCCCCCGAGGAAGGATTTGTCGATCATCTGGAGGACGCGGAGGGGCTTCATGTCCTTCTCCCGTCCCGCTTCAACATGGCCTGGTATTCCCGCCGCAAGCTCCGCCCCTCGGCCCCGCGGAACCCCCCCCTCAACCGGGCCAAGGTCAGGGCCGTCCGCAGATACGCCCGCAGAAGGCCGAGCGAGGCCCGGGAATTGTGCTTCTCGTAAAAATAAAGCTGGCTCCGCCGGTATTCGAGGCGGCTCCGGGCTCGGCGCGGGGCCGTCGTCGCGCCCCCGGCGTGAAAGACGCGCGATTCGGGGACATAGAGGATCGTCCATCCGGCCCGTCTCATCCGAAGGCAGAGGTCGATGTCCTCGAAATAGATGAAAAAATTCTCGTCGAATCCTCCGACGCCGGCGAAGGCCTCGGCCCGGCAGAGGAGTCCGGCGGCGCTCAGCCAGCCGACCGGCCGGGATTTGCGGGCGAAGCGGAGCTGGATTTTCCGATAAGGGTTGATGACGGCCTTCTGGACGAACTGGGCGGCGAAATCGACCCGGCGGCCGAAGGAAACCTGGTGCCGTCCCGGGCCGCGGACGAGGGCCGGGCCGGCGGCGCCGGCCCGGGGGGATTTTTCCAGGGCCGCGGTCAGGACATCGAGGGCCCCGGGGAGGAGGGCCGCGTCCGTGTTCAGGAAGAAGAGAAGACCGCCGCGGGCCTCCCTGGCGGCTTGATTGTTGGCCCGCGAAAAGCCGAGGTTGGCCTCGTTCCGGAGAATCCGGACTTCCGGATATCGGGAAGCCGCGAATTGGGCGCTTCCGTCCGTGGAAGCGTTGTCGACGAGGATGATTTCGCGGACCGGGAAGGACGGCTCGCTCCGGAAAGAGTCCAGACAAGCTCCCAAATGTTCCCGGTCGTTGTAGTTGACGAGAATCACGGAGACGTCCGGCCGGTGCGGGGAGCTCATCCGCTCATCCCCCCCTCCGGACCTCTTTCTCCCGGCCGGCCCGCTCCGGCGAAAAAGGGCCCGTCTTCCCGGAAGGGAGGCGGGACGAGGAGCGCGCCGCCCAGGACTTCGGAAAGAATCCCCTCGACGGCGGCGACCTGGCGCCGGAGGGAAAATTTTTCGCGGACGGTGCGCCGGCCGTTTTCGACAAGCCGCCGGCGGCGGCCGGGGTCTCCGAGAAGGCTTTTCAGTCCTTCGGCGAGGGCCCCCGGGTCGGCCGACGGAGCGAGAACGCCGTTCTTCCCGTCCTCGATGACCTCGACCAGGCCGCCGGCCCGGACGGCCAGGACGGCCGCTCCGGAGGCCAGGCCTTCGAGGGCGGCCCGGCCGAACGACTCGACGGTCGAGGCGACGACGACGACGGTCACAAGGCGCAGGAAATGGGTCAAGTCCCCGATATACCCGGTCCAGACGACCCGGCCCTCCAAACCCCGGTCCGCGACGAGGCCCCGGATGGACTCGGCATAACTCTCGTCGCGGACTTGGCCGACGATGAAAAACCGGAGACGGGGGTGCTCGGCCGCGATCCGGGCGAAGGCCTCGACGGCTTCGCGCTGTCCCTTCCCGGGGTAGATCTTGCCGACGACGGCCGCCGCCTCATCCCCCGCCTCGAGCCCGAAGCGCCGGCGCAGGCCTTCCTCCCGGGCGGGATCGCTCTCGACAATCTCGATTCCGTTCGGGACGAGGACGATCTTGTCCGAAGGGGGAAAGGCCGACCGGGTCGCTTCCGAGTTGACGATGACCCGGACGGAGCGGCGGAGGATGAGCCTGCCCAGCCGCACGGACCCGAAGAGATACCGGAGCTGCCTCCCTTTGCCCCGCAGGATTTCATGGACGGACCAGACGTGGGGGACTCCGGTCCCGGCGGCGGCGAGAGCGCCTCCGAACGCCGCCGCGGAGTTCGAAAAGACGAGGTCGGCCCTCTCCTCCCGAACGAGGGCCGCCAAGCGGCGGACGCTCGAGCGGTTGAGAAGCCAGGCCGCCGGCTGCCTCCAGACGCGATTCGACTCGGAAAGCCACCACTTCGCCGGGACGACAATCGTCGCCACTCCGGCTTGGCCGGCCTCCTCGCCCAGAGGGCCCGGGCGGGGGAGGGCGAGGATCGGCCGGAAAGCCCGGCGATCGAGGCGGCGGAGCGTCTCGAGGAGCCAGAGCTCGGCCCCGTTGAGCTCGGCGGAATGGCTGACGAAAAGGACGGTCTTCATGCCTCCCCCGCCAGAGACCGGTAAAGGGCCAATGTCCGGGCGGCGGTCCGGTCCCATCCGAACTGACCGGCCCGTTCCCGCCCTCTAACCTGGAGGGCGGCCCGCAGCCCGCCGTCATCGAGGAGACGGGCGACGGCCCCGGCGATCGCCTCCGGGCTCCGGGGGTCGAAATAGACGGCGGCCTGGCCGCCGATTTCGGGAAGGGCCCCGGCCTCCGACACGGCCGCCGGAAGGCCGCAGGCCATGGCTTCGAGGAGGGGCAGGCCGAAACCTTCGCTCAAAGAGGGGAAGACGAAAACCGAAGCCGCGTGGTAGAGGGCCCGGACTTCGCCTTCGGACAGGTAGCCCAGGCGGCGGACGGCGGCCCGGAGGCCCCGCTCGCCGACCCGGCGATCGACGGCCGCCGCGTCGCCCCCCGGCCGGCCGACGACGGCGAGCGGCTCTCTCCTTCCCCGCCCGTGGAGAAGCGACAGGGCCTCGATCAGGACGGGAAGGTTCTTTCGAGGCTCGGAGGCGCCGACGAAAAGGAGAAACGCCTCCGGGAGGGCGAAGCGCCGGCGGACGGCCTCGACCTCCTCGGGCGGGGGGGGAGTCCGGAAAAGCGGATTCAGCCCGAGAGGCGTCACGGTGATCTTGCCGGGATCGAGCCCGAACCGCAGCCGGAGGGCTTTTTTCGTGTGCTCCGAGATCGCGACAACGGCATCGGCCTCCCGAAAAGCCCGCTCGGCCCTCGTCCGGAAATGGATTTTCGCCTGGCGGTCCGCCCGGTCCGGCTCTTCGAGGAAAAACAAGTCGCAGGCCGTGACCACGGTCCGGCCCCGGGTGGGCAGAAGCAGGGGCGTCGGAGAGTGGGTCAGGTCGAGCTTCGCCCCGGCGATGCGGTCGAGCGTCGGCCGGCGCCGGCCGTACCACAGGGCATCCACGGCCCGAACGGGCCATTTCTTATCGATGAAGCGCCCCTTGGCAAAAGGCGGGATTTTCTCGGCCGGGAACCGGTCCTTCCAGGAGGCCGAGAAGAGGACGTATTCGTTTTCCCGGTCGATCCGGGCCAGCTCCCAAAGGAGGTTCCTGAAGTAGACGCCGACCCCCGTCTCCTCCCTGAGAAACGGCCGGACGTCGAAGCCGATGCGCATTTTCTCCCCACTGTATGCCGCCCGGACGGCCGTTGTCAATTCGGCCGGCTTGCGGATTCGGCCGCCCGGTGATATAAACGAAGCGAAGAGGAGGCCCCCCCATGCCCATCGAACGCATCGACCGCCGCCTGACGGATTTTCGCGACGCCATGGTCGACCTTCAGCTCAGGCTGGGCGCGATCCCGGCCGTCGCCCCTTCGAGCGGCGGCGAGGGCGAGGCCGGCAAGGCCGAAGCCGTCCTCGAATTCCTCCAGGCGAACGGTTTTTCGGAGGTCGAAGTCATCAAGGCTCCGGACCTGGACGCCCCGGCCGGCTACCGGCCGAACATCCTGGCCTTCGCTCGCGGCCGGAGCTCGGCCCGGACGGTCTGGATCATGACCCATCTCGACGTCGTCCCGGCCGGCGAGCTTTCGCTCTGGCGCGGGGATCCCTTCAAGCCCTGGATCGAGTCGGGAAAAATCTATGGGCGGGGCGTTGAGGACAATCAGCAGGACCTGGTCGCCTCGATCTTCGCCGTCAAGGCTTTCCATGACCTGGGCCTCAAGCCGAAGACCGATGTCGGCCTGGCCCTGGTCGCCGACGAGGAGACCGGCAGCGAGAAGGGCATCGCCTACGTCCTCAAGCACACGAACGCCTTCCGGCCTCAGGACTGGATCATCGTCCCCGACGCCGGCAACGAGGACGGGTCCCTGATCGAGGTCGCCGAGAAGAGCATCCTCTGGCTCAAGTTCAAGACCCTGGGGAAGCAGAGCCACGGCTCGATGCCCGAGAAAGGGATCAACAGCTTCAAGGCGGCGTCCTATCTTGTGGCCAAGCTCGACGGCCTCCACGCCGCCTTTTCCGACCGGGACCCTCTCTTCGACCCCCCCATCTCGACGTTCGAGCCGACGAAGAAGGAAGCCAACGTCCCCAACATCAACACCATCCCGGGGGAGGACGTCTTCTACATGGACAGC
>VGJF01000023.1 GCA_016867585.1 Candidatus Aminicenantota bacterium
CGATGAAGTAGCCCTGGTCCAGGGGAAAGACCGGATTTAAATCCATCTCCTGAATGGCCTCCTCTTTCTCCGCCATCCGCGATACGCGGACAAGGAGTTCCGTCAGGGACTGTCGATCGGCCGGCGGTTGTTTCCGGAATCCCCGAAGAAGGGCCCGTCCCCTAATGGATTCGAGCATTTCTTCCGCCTCTTCCGGGGACAAGGGCGCAAGGCCGAAGGCGAGATCCCGGAACACCTCGATCCAGATGCCGCCTAACCCGAAAGTGATCACCGGACCGAACTGGGCATCCCGAATCAAGCCGACGGACAATTCCACCTGATGTTTTTGAAAAGGATAGATGATGAAGCCCTCGACGCGTTTTCCCTGATCCCGCAGGGAAGACAGCCGGGAGAACGCGTCCCGCAGGTGTTTTTCATTCTGAATGTCGAGGATGACGCCTCCCGCTTCGGTCTTGTGAAGGATTTCGGGGGAAACGATTTTCATCACCACGGGCCACCCCATGGCCCGGGCCGCATCCAGGGCTTCGGGTTCTTCGCGGACCACCTTGTGGGGAGGGACACGGAGGCCGTAGTCTCTGAGCAGGCTCAACACCTCGGGCTCCAAGAGATGCCGGTGTTCCCTTCGGGCTTTTTCAATCGAGCAATGCAAAGGGGCTCCTTTCCAGGATCTTCGTCCGTTCTGTGAGTTTCGAGAGGACAAAAGCGCACCGCTCTCCCGTGGCCAGGTTGACGATCTGCGCCTCGTCGAGGAGCCCGACGGCGTCTTTCACGATCCGGCCGGCCATGAAGCTGGTAAGAACGGGTTTGCGCCGCCGCCCCGCCGCCTCGATGACGCCGCGGGCGATGCCCGTCGAGTCCAGGTAGGGGGTGGCGACATTGATGACGATGGCCGCGTCGTATTCGGAAAGGACGGCCTCCAGAGCGGCCGCGTATTCTTCGTATCCGGATTCGACGGTCAAATCGACCGGATTTTTCAGGGAGGCGTGGGGAGATAGGCGCGGCTTAAGAGACTCGACCAGCGACGGCGACGGTTCATTTACGTTTAAACCGAGGCTTTCGGCCTTATCCGCCGCCAGAATTCCAGGCCCGCCGGAGTTTGTTACGATCGCAACCTTGTTGCCCTCGGGCAAGGGACAATGAGAGATGGCCTGGCAGAGATCAAACATTTCCTCAACGCCCTCGACTCGGAGGATCCCGGCTTTCCGGAAAGCGGCATTATAGACTTCGTCCACTCCGGCCATGGTCCCGGTGTGGGAAGAGGCGGCCCTCGTCCCGGCCCGGGTTCGGCCCGCCTTAATGGCCACGACGGGCTTCCGGAGGCTTGCCGATTTCGCCGCCCGCAGAAATTCCCGGCCTCGATCAACCCCTTCCATATATACGACGATCGCCCGGGTCTGCGGATCGTCAGCCAGGTAGGCGAGCAATTCGATGTCTCCCAGATCGCAGCGGTTTCCGTACGAGATGAATTTGCTGAATCCGAACCCGCGCTCCTCGGCCAGGGCGAGGGCGGCCCCCCCCAACGCGCCGCTCTGGGTGAGAAGGGCGGTGTAGCCGGGCAGGGCCCGGACCTCGATGCTCGGGAAATGACGGGCCCAGGGATTCATGAGCCCGGCGCAATTCGGGCCGATGAGGCGGATCCCCCATCGCCGGGCCGTTTCAACGAGAGTTTTCTCCGCTTGATCGTTGCCGACCTCGGAAAATCCCGAAGAAATCACCACTGCGGCTTTGATTCCTCGGGCTCCTGCTTGATCGAGCGAATCCAGGATGGCCTGGTGGGGGAGCGAGATGACAATGAGGTCGATTTTTCCGGGAAGCGCCGATACGGAGGGATAGACCCGGTACCCCAGCACGTCTCCGCCAGCGGGATTGATCGGATAGATCTCCCCCTCGTAGTTCCCCTCCTTCATGTTCCGGATCAGCTCAAAACCGATTTTACCCGGCTTGACCGAGCCGGCGAAAGCGACCGCCAAGGGGGCGAAAAAAGAGTCCAACGGATGACCGGTCATTCCGGCGTTTCCTCGGTTTGGACGAAATCGAATCCCCGCCGAAAGGCGTTTGTGTTTTTTTCGGCGAATTTCTTGTTGGATTCCTCGATCGCCCAGATGAGCGATTCCTTGGAAAAAAGAGGATTCCGCCTTATGAATGCGCCCAACATCGCCATGTTCACCGCCTGGGCCGATCCTGCCTCCCGGGCCAGGCGATCGGCCGGAATAAAGCGGACCCGCGGAGTCTTCAGCCGGATCAAGTCGAGGATTTTTCCCTCCGGGGGATAGAGTTCGGGACGCAATTTTGAATAATAACCCGGAATTCTCGCCGCGTTGATCCAAACCTCCCCGCCCGGCTTCAGGAAGGCGAAGATGCTGGCGACTTCCGAGAGTTCGAGGCTGATCAAGGCCTCCGCCCCGTTGAGGGGAATTTTCGGATTGGAGAAGTCTCCCAGCCTCACGAAACCGAAAACCCCTCCTCCTCTCTGGGAGATCCCGGTCCCTTCGAAAAGCAGGACTCGGACGCCTTCGCGGCCCGCGGCGGCGGCCAGAATTTGAGAAACCGTCATGATGCCCTGACCGCCCAAACCGGATAACGCCAAACTGAACTGTGTCATCCTAACCTCTTTTTTCTTAAATGGCACCGTGAGGACAGACATGGTGACAGAGGCCGCAGGCCGTGCACGCCTGAGGATTAATGAAGGCCTTCCCCTCGGCTCCCCGCTCCAGAGCGGGGCAGCCGAGGAGCTTGATGCAGTTGGGCCCGCAGGCATCGAGACCCACGCACTTCTCCGGCTTGACGTTTAAATGCCCTCCGCCCGGGATTCTTCTTTTTTTTTGAATCGCGCATTCGGCTTCCAGGAAGACGACCGAGATCTCGGGGGTGGAGATGGCCTCCTTCAACATCGCGATCGCTTTTTTGATTTGATAGGGGTTGGCTCTGCGGATCTCGCGGACCCCGGCCGCCCTCACGATCTCCTCGGCGTTGATCAGCTGTTTGGACTGGGCGGCGGCGAAGATTTCGGTTCCAGGATTGGGCTGCATGCCGGTCATCGAGGCCCAGTGGTTGTCGAGGATGAGGACGGTCAGGTTGCATTTGTTGTGGGCGGCGTTGATCAAGGCGGGAATTCCGGCGTGGAGAAAGGTCCCGTCGCCGATGGTGGCGATGACCGGCTTGTCGATGCCCGCATATTTGAACCCCTGGGCGAGGCTGATGCTCGATCCCATGCAGATTTCCGTCCAGCATGATTGAAAGGGTTCGTTCATGCCCAGAATCGTACAGCCGATGTCTCCGGTGATAATGACGTCGCTTTTGCGGTATCCCAGCTGTTCAATGGCTTGATTCAAAGCGTGGTACGACGCCCGATGGGGACACCCGGAGCAGAAGGTCACCAGACGCCGGACCTTGAGCGCCTGAGCTTGGGAGGAAAAATTTTCAACATGACCGGAGGCCGGGGCTTGGTCCGGGAACAACGGAAGCAGGACGGACGAGACCACATCGACGTTATAATCTCCCGCCAGGGAGAGATGTCCGCTCTGTTTGCCGATCACCCGGACCGGATGACCCACCTCGCCCCGTAGGGCGAGGACGGTCTCTTCGACCAAAGGATCAAGCTCCTCAAGGACGACGACCGTATCGACCCGGTCGAGCAAGTTCCGGATTTTCTCTTTGGGCAATGGATGGGCGACTCCCAGTTTCAGCGTGCAGGGATCCAAGCCGTGGGCTTGGACGACGTCCCGGAGATAATTCCAGGTGATGCCTGCGGCGATGATCCCGACCCGGCTCCCGGACAGGGTGAGGGGATTGAGATCATCCGTTAATTCCCCGAATTTCTCGAGAGAGGCGACCGTATCCAGATGCTGTTGGACGCAGGCCGCGGGGCCCGCCTTGGCGTATCGGTCGATATCGAAATTGAATCCCGGCTGCCGCTTGATCGACTGGATGTCTCCCAAGGTCACCATCTCCGAGGTATTGGCCAGAGCCGTGGTTAGGAGGATCATCACCGGCCTTCCGATCTCCTCGGAGATGTCAAAAGCGCGCCTCAGGAAATCCAATGTCTCCTGGGGCGAGGACGGGGTCAACATTGGAGCGACCGCCAATCGGGCATAATGGCGAGAGTCCTGCTCCACCATCCCGTAATAGGTATTGGGGTCGTCCGCGACGTAGAGGACCAGACCTCCGTTGGTACCGCTGTATTGGACCGAGGCCACGGCGTCGGAGGCGACATTGAGCCCGGACATTTTCATCGTGACCAGGCTCCGTAGACCTGCCCAAGAAACGCCCGTGGCGACCTCAAAGGCGACTTTCTCGTTGATGGACCACTCGACTTTGAACCCTAGATCTGGAACGGTTAAAAGCGCTTCGATCACATAGGTGCTCGGCGTTCCCGGATATCCCGTGACAAAAGCGACGCCCGCTTCGATCGCCCCCCTGGCCAGGGCTTGATTGGCCGAAAGAAGCAGGGGCGTATCTAAACGCTTCGTCGCGAGATTCGACAGGTCCGACATGTCACTCTCCTCTGAGGCTTCCGAATTGCCAAGACGACTCCGGCTTGGCCGTGTTCCGAATCCGCGGAGACAGGGCCGGAGATCGCCGCCCCTCCCCGCTCGGCCCTCGAAGACGCAGCCCCTTTCGGAGGGCTATCGGATCGCCGTCCATCACCGAACAGCGAGGGATATCCGACCCTTCCCCATGGGCTGTCAATAAATGAAATTTCATAATATTAAACATTATTTAAATATTATTCCGCCGCCGGGGATGATGTCAAGGGGAACGGCCTGACGATTATTCACTTTTGAACAAGGATTATTGAGAGGGATTGACAGAACAGATTTTTCATCAATAATCGTAGTCAATATACGACATTATGAGGTCTCATGTCTCGTCTCCCCAAGCTCCGTCAAACGCGTTCTGAATTGCTCCGACACATCGGCTCCCTCGAAGAGAGGCGTCGAGGCTCGGTCATTCGCCAGTTTCTCAAAATTCGACGCAAGGATTCCTCAGAACCCGTCTTTTCTGGTCCCTATCCCGTGTTCACCTTCAAAAAAACGGCATGAGCGTTTCCCGGCGGTTGCGCGATCCCGAAGAAGTTCGCCGCCTCGAACAACAGGTAGAAAACTTCCACGCTTTTCGTCGCTTTTCCTCCCCGATCGTGGAGGTCTCCGAAGCCATCTGTGATGAGAAGGAGCGGGAGTAATGACCTGAATTTTAGCTGATTTTTCACACTACAAGGAAGGGACTCGATTTCCAGGGGAAAAAAGAACTGCGGGGTTGGCAAATCTATAATTGTAGTGCATAATATATGCACTATGAGCTTCATCAGAAAAATCAAAAAGGGTCCCCATGTCTACCTCGCCGAGGTCGAAAACCGTCGCGTCCAAGGCAAGGTCGTCCAAAAAGTCCTCCGTTATGTCGGCAAAGAGATCAACGGCCAGATCCAACGGCGGGTCGTCACGACCGACGTCCAGGTCGAGGCTGTCCGCCATTGCGCCGACGTCCTCGCCGTCCACCGCGTCGCCGAACGCTTGGGCCTGGCTGACCTCTTCGGCGAACACGGCTCCTACATTCTGTCGTTTGTCTACTCGCATCTTCTCGAACGGCCCAGCATCCGCAAACTGGAGGACTGGTTTGGAGGGACCGAGATTCCCGCGCTTCTGGGACTCCAGGAGATCTCGACGGGCCGGTTGTACGAAACGCTCGGCCATCTCAGCGGCCTGGAATTCGCCCGGGTGGAGGATGCGATTCTGGCCCGGCTGCGGAAATATGAGCCGGAATCGGACTCGGCGATCATCGATGTCACGGACACGTATTTTGAGGGAGGAAGCTTGGGGGAACGGACGAAACGAGGCAAGGACGGCAAAGTTCGCCAGCTCCTCCAAATCGGCCTGGGGGTCACCCAGAACCACGGTTTTCCCATCCTGATGAGGACGTATCCGGGGACCACCTCCAACATCATGATCTTCAAGGATATGTTCACCCGGGTTGTGGAGAAGGGGTATAGAGCCGTAATTGTTGACAGAGGAATGGGTTGCGAGGACAACATCCGACGGGTCCTCGAAGCCAAGATGGAACTTATCAGCGGCCTGCGTAAAAGCGAGGGGCTGCGGCGTCGGTTCATCTCGCGGATTCGTCGGGAGGCGATTTATCAAAAAGATCATCGGGTCAAACTCCAGAGTGCCGGAGTGTACGTCCAGGCTTTTCCGTATCTGCGGGGCCAGCTGATCGTCGTCTATAATCCGTCGATGGAAGTCGTTCGCCGGGAGATCGGCTATGAGGCGGGCCGGACAGACCGAGAGGTTCGGGACGAAGGCTACTCCCTGATCTATCACAATACCGGCTTATCATCCGAGGAAGTCACGCGGCAGTACTATGAAAAAGAGATCGTCGACCGGGCGTTCAAGAAGATGAAGGGGGCGTTGTCGTTACGTCCGATCCGGGTTTGGCAACGGGAGCACATCGAGGGACATGTCCGGGTTTGCTATTTGGCTTACGCGATCTTGGCGTATCTGGACTATCACCTTCGCAAGGCCGAATATTCCGCGATCGATTTTCTTTACAAACTCCGCCGCGGCTATCGGATCCACCTTAAAGATCGGAAATCGGGCTATAGTTGGAAGACCGACGTCATCTTAGAGAAGAAGTTGTCCAAACTTTTCGATTCCCTTCAGGCGGCCGCGTAGTGTATAAAAGGGGGGGTAAATTCAGGTAATGAAGGAGGTCCTCCAAACCCTCCTCGGTTCTCTCCGAAAATCCCAGCGCACGACCATGTCTTTGGTTGTCAAAGCCTGGGCCTCCTTCCGACAGGCGGCCTCGATCCCTGTCGCCACGGCCTTGGCTCAAGTCACCGGCTGCCAAGTGTTCAACGCCTTGATCCGATTCTATCGACTGCGCCATAATCCCCGGATTGACGTCTGGCAAGAAAGTTTTTTCGAATTGCTGGTTCTCTTGCTTCGGGAGGCCGGGGTGTCGGCCTGTATCCTCGCCGGATTCGGCTTGGGAGGGCTGGCGGGGCCGCTATTGCGCCGTTCGCCCGCCGTAAAAATCGATTGACAAACGGCCGGACCTTTCATATTTTATGGAAGGTCGCCAGTGTTAAATCTAGGTAAATATTAATAAAGCTCAAGTCAACCGTTTCATGGGCAGAGAGGAGGAATGAGCGACGAGCGCCGCGTGTCTCGGCGGTTCCCGCGGAGATTTCCGGCCGTTCGCTTTTCGGAAGTCGCTCGAGGCGGAGCGGATCTTCACTCCTCAAATCTTCCATTCGTGAGGAGGGGGAAACCAAAGATGAAAACACGTATTCAACAAAGCGTCTTGAAGTATCGGAAGCAGAGATGGTTGAACACCCGGCAGCTTGCCGAAAAAGCCGGATGCACTCCGTCGTTCATCTCCCAAATCGAAAAGGGAACGGCCTTACCCTCCCTGTCGATGGTCGGAAAGCTGGCGGAGGCACTGGATATCTCCGTGAGCCAGCTGTTGGCCGAGGAATCGGGATTCGATCGGGAGCACTTTTGCCTGCGCAAAAAGGACCGGAGAATCGTCCAATATCCGGACGGGAAAACTACCGACCAAATCTTGTCATCGAACATCTCGGCGAAAAAGATGGAGCCGTTGCTCAGCGTGATTGAGCCTGGCGGGGTTTCGGGGGAGGGGGAAAAGATGACCCATCCGGCCGGAACAGAGGAGTTCGTCCTGGTTCTCAAGGGCCATCTCGTGTTCACGATCGATGACGAAGAGATCCGCCTCGGCAAAGGGGACACCCTACTGTTCAAAGGGGAGATTCCCCATCGCTGGGAGAATCGTTCGAAAGGGAGGGCGGAAGTCCTCTTTATCTTCACCCCTCCCATTTGGTAACCGTCGGTCGCGGAGGAACCCAAGCATGGTCCGGAAAACCTATTCCACCATAGGACGGACGACGCGGCGGAAGGACGGCGTCTCCAAAGTGACCGGCCGGGAGATTTTCGCGTCCGACGTGGTCCTTCCCCAGATGCTGCATGCCCGAGTCCTGAGGAGCCCTTATCCTCACGCCCGGGTCGTCTCGATTGCGACCGCCGAGGCGGAGGCGATGGGCGCGGTCTGTCTCACACCGTCGGATTGTCCAGCCTGGCTGTACAACGAACGTCAAGTCAGCATCCCCGAGAAGACCTATCGGGACAGGACTGTTTTGCCCGAAACCGCCAGGCATGTGGGCGAGGGGATTGCCGCCGTGGCCGCTAAAACCGAAGCCTTGGCCGAGCAAGCGCTCGGCCAACTCGCCGTGACATACGAGCCTCTGCCCTCAGTTTTTGACCCCTGGGAGGCGATGGCGCCCGAGGCCCCGCGGTTGTACAAAGACATTTTCCTGGGGGATGTCGTCCTTCCCATCGAGCGGAACATCGCCTGTTTTCGGGAGATGAGGGAAGGAGAAGTGGAGCAGGGCTTTCGGGAGTCTGATGTCGTCGTCGAACAGGAATTCCGGACCGGCCGGGTTTATCACCACCAGATGGAGACGAAAGGGGTAGTCTGCCGACCCGAGCCCGACGGGGGGATATCGGTCTGGCCGACGGCCCAGTCGATCCATAACGTGAGGCAGCTTCTCGGCCGGATATTCAACATCCCCTTGAGCAAAATCAACGTCCACCGGATTCCCATCGGAGGGTCGTTCGGGTCCAGCATCCAGATGAACACCTGCATCGCCATCTGCGCGGCTCTGGCCCTCAAGGCGGGCAGGCCGGTCCGCCTCGTTTTGACCCGGGAGGAAGATCTGTACGACCACTGCAAGTATCCCTCCCTCATCCGGCTCAAGTTCGGAGTGAAAAAGGACGGCGCGATCGTCGCCGGCGAGATGACGACGGTCGTGGATATCGGCGCCCACAACATCCAAGCCTACCCTCTTCTGGGTTGCATGGCTGGCTGGTTCGTGTCTCTCTATCGCATGCCGCACATGCATTTTCAAGGGACGGCCGTCTACACGAATAAAGCCCCGGCCTGCGCCATGCAGGGCTACGGAAATCCCCAGGTGAGTTTCGCGGTCGAATCCCTCATCGACGTCATCGCCGAACGGCTGAACATGGACCCGATCGACGTCCGGCTGAAAAATTACGTGGGATTGGGTGAGACCTTCTGGGGGCAAGGCCCGACGGTCCGGTCCGTGATCCGCAGCTGCGGCGTCGAGGAGATGCTCCAAAAGGGCAAAGACCTGATCGGATGGGAAAGCCGAAATCGTCCCGAAGCCCGGAGCGGACGCTTTCGCCGGGGCATCGGCGTGGGCCGGAGTTTTCACACCTCGGGAACGGGGGCGCCCATGTCCGGAGAGGTCATCGACTATTCGACGGCGCTGGTCAAGTTCAACGAGGACGGGTCGGTCGATTGTTTGACCCCCCTCATGTGCCACGGCGGCGGCACATTGGAAGCGCTGACGAAAATCGTCTCCGAAGAAACGGGCGTGCCCTTGAGCAAAGTGGAGATCTCCCCGGCCGATACGCGTTCCACGGGATATGACGTCTGCACGCACGCGACCCGGGGCGTCTACTGCGGGGGCGCCAGTGCCAGGCGGGCGGCCCAACAGGCCCGGGGCATTCTCCTGCAGTTCGCCTCCCGGATTCTCGAAGTGAATCCGGAGGCGTTGAAGATTCGTCCCGATGAAGACCTGGGCCAGGGCGTCATCTACTTGGAAGGGGCGAAGGGGAAATCGATCACCGTCGGGGAGGTGGCGAAAACCGCCCAAATTAAAAGCTGGGGAACGGCCATCGCCGTGGTCAGCCATCGTCAGGTGAATTGTCCTCCCTGTTTCGTCACGAATTTCATCGAAGTCGAAGTGGACACGGAGACCGGCCGGATCCGCCCGGTGAGGGCCGTGGCCGCGGTGGACGCGGGGACGGTGATCAATCCCGATCTGGCCGCCGGTCAGCTGGAAGGGGGGCTGTGCCGGGGCATCGGCCTGGCCCTCCTGGAGGACACGGACTATGATCCCCGGAGCGGAGCGTTGACCTGCGGAGGGAACATCACGGACTGCAAGATCTTTACCGCCCTTGAAATGCCCCTGACCGAAGATGTCGCGACGTTTTTCGCAGAAACCGAGGAGCCGTCCGGCCCCTTCGGAGCCAAAGGCGTCGGCGAGGCGGCCAATAATTGCACGGCCGGCGCCGTCGCCAACGCCGTCGCCAACGCTCTCGGCCTTCGGTTCACGGACGCCCCGATGCTGCCGGAGAAAGTCCTGGCCCGATGGACCGACTATCTTCGGGAGAAACGGGGAGCGTGATCGCCGTGAACACAAGAATCCTCAAAGCGGAATTCGATTATTTCGCCCCGGCCTCGATCGGGGAGGCTTTGGCCTTGATCGCTCAAAACGGCCCGACGGCGAGGTTCATCGCCGGCGGGACGGATCTTCTCGTCCAGATGAAGCTCGAAACGGTCGCTCCCGGTTGTCTGATCAGCCTGATGAAGATTTCCGAGCTCAGCGTCCTGAAAAGGGAAAAGGGGTTTCTGCGGATCGGCGCCGCCGTCACGTGGGACCGGATCTTGGCCTTCGGTTCGGAGGATCGATCCTACCCCGCTCTCGATGACGCCGTTCGATGCTTGGGCAAGGTTCAGGTTCGTCGGATGGGGACCATCGGTGGCAATCTCTGCACGGCCTCGCCCGCGGCCGATTCCGCGCCGGCGCTTCTCGTGTATGACAGCCGGGTCCGATTGGTCAGCGCCCGGGGGCGGCGGACTCTTCTTCTGGACAAATACTTCCTGGGCGTTCAGCAAACGGCCCGGGCCGCCGACGAGATCATGACCGAAATCCGGATCCCCGCCCCCCGTCCGGACGTCGGCGGCGCGTTCCAGAAATTGGCTCGTGTGGGCGCGGACATTTCGAAGATCAGCTGCGCCGTGGCCGTCGAACGAAAAGGCCGGGTCTGCGTGTCCTGCCGGGTGGCTATGGGCGCGGTCGCCCCCGTGCCCTTGATGATCCGGGGCGTCCCGGAATTTCTCCAGGAGAAGACCGTCACGGCGTCGCTGCTCGTCACGGCCGGACGGATGATCTCGGACGAGATCCGGCCGATCACGGACGTCCGGTCGACCGCGGAATATCGAAAGCAGGTGGCCGGTGTCTTATTTAGGGACGTTTTCCAAAAAGCCTGGACGCGGGCCGGAGGCGAACCATGAAGAAGACGGAGGTGTGTTTGACCGTCAACGGCGTGACCCACCACCTGGGCTTGAGCCCGAACGCCCTTCTCCTCAATGTCTTAAGGGACGAATTGGGACTGACCGGGGCCAAATACGGCTGCGGGACGGGCCAATGCGGATTATGCACCGTCTTGGTGAACGGCCGGGCGGTCTTGAGCTGCCTCACCCTCGCCGTGGCCGTCGACGGCGCGGACATCGTCACCGTCGAGGGATTGTCCCGGCCGGATGGATCGCTCGATCCGATTCAGGAAGCGTTTCTGGATCACGGGGCGATCCAATGCGGGTATTGCACCCCCGCCATGGTGATCACGGCCAAGGATCTGTTAAACCGAAACGCCCATCCTACGGAACCGGAGATTCGCGAGCAGATCGAAGGAACCCTCTGCCGATGCACGGGATATTTGAGCATCGTCCGGGCCATCAAAAGCTGCGGGGATCGGGCGGGCGCGCCGGCCCCGCGTCCTTCCCCCATGAAGAAATCTCGATAACAGGGAGGAGATTCTTGATGACTCAAATGGAATATGCGAAGCCTCGGAGTTTTAAAGAACTCGACGGCATCTTCGAGTCCGCGAAGGGGCCCCTCCGGTTCATCGCCGGCGGGACCAATGTCGTCCCGGACCTACGGGCCGGCACGATTTCGCCCAGGCTCCTCGTCGATTTAAGCGGCTTGAAGGAGATGGCCTACATCCGGGAGGTGAAGGGCGAGATCGCGATTGGCGCCTTGTCGACCATTTCCGATATCCTTGCCTCGCGGGTCATTTGCGATAAAGCCCCTCTTCTCTTCCAGGCCGCCCGTCATCTGGGCAGCCCCTTGACCCGGAACCGGGCGACGATCGGCGGAAATCTGGCTGATGCCTCCCCGGCGGCGGACACGGCGCCTTCCCTATTGGCCATGGGAGCGATGGTCCATACCAGGCGCCGCCGGGGAAAGGAAAGAACGATTCCCCTCGATCGGTTTTTTCTCGGGCCGAATAAAACGATCCTGGCGAAGGACGAAATCATCACCCGGATCACTTTCGCCAAGCCGAAAGATCCGTCGCGGGGACGCTATCTCAAACTCGGATTGCGAAATGCCATGACGATTTCGGTCGCCAGCCTCGCGGTCTCGCTGGAACCGGAAGGATCCTCCTTTGGAGGGGCGAGGATCGGGCTGGGCGCCGTCGCCCCGACGCCCGTCCGCGCCTACCTGGTCGAAAAAAAACTCGCCTCCGGGGCGATGGACCCAAAAAATATCGAGGCCTGCGCTCAGCTGATCACGAAAGAGATTTCCCCCATCAGCGACATCCGGGCTTCGGCGGATTATCGAAAACGCGTCGTGGCCGTGCTCTTCCAAAGGGCTATCCAGGCCGCTGTAAATGGAGGAACCCCATGACAACCTACCCGGTTCGTTTTCTTTTGAATGGAACTCCGGTCGAAGTGGACGTGGCGGCCCAAGACACGCTCCTGGAGACGCTCCGGAATAAATTGTGGGCGACGGAAGTCAAGAACGGCTGCGGCAAAGGGGACTGTGGCTGTTGTGCCGTCCTTCTGGACGGCCGGGCGGTCAATTCCTGTCTCACTCTGGCCGTTCAGGCGAACGGCAAAGAGGTCGTCACCGTTAAAGGGCTGGGAAACGAGGACGACCCCCATCCGCTTCAAGAAAGTTTCATCCGGAAGGGGGCCATTCAGTGCGGATTCTGCACCGCGGGGATGATCGTCTCCGCCAAATCCCTGCTCGACGAGAATCCTCGACCCAGCCCGGATGAAATCCGGGAAGCCGTCTCGGGCAACCTCTGCCGTTGCACGGGGTATAAAAAAATCATCGAGGCCATTTCCGACGCCGCTCCGAAATGCTCCCCCTCGGACTGAAGGAGTCTTCCATGCCGGAAAAACAACATCCTGCGAACGATCATCCTCCGGTCGATGTCGTCGGCCGTTCCCTCCCGCGTTGCGACGCCGCCGACAAAGCCCTCGGCAACACGAAATACGCCGAAGATTATTTTCTGCCGGGGATGCTCTATGGAAAAGTCTTGAGAAGCGAACATGCCGCGGCAAAAATCCTTTCGATCGACACCCGGAACGCCGAAAAGCTATCCGGCGTGAGAGCGGTCATGACCGCCAAAGACGTCCCCCATAACGAAACCATCACCCGCTTCGGCCAGACCCATACCGTGGGTGGATTCGAAGGACTCTACCGGATTCTCGCGGATAAAAAGGTTCGATTCATGGGCGAGGGCGTGGCCCTGGTCGCGGCCGATACGCCGGCCATCGCGGAGGAGGCCGCCCGACTGATCCGGGTGGACTACCAGCCCCTGCCGGGGGTCTTCGATCCTTTCGAGGCCTTGAAACGCGGGGCTCACAGAGTGGGCGAGGAATCGAGCAACCTCGTCTGTTATTACAAGGTCAGGCAAGGGGACATCACAGAGGGCTTCGCCGCCTCGGATGTCATCGTCAAAAACACCTATCGGGTGCCGTTCCAGGAACATGCCTACATCGAGCCGGAAGCCGGCTTGGCCTGGATCGACGACGACGGGGTCATCAACATTCAAGTCTGCACCCAGGTGATCGAGCATTACCGGGAGATCGCCGACGTGCTGGGGCTTTCGTACAACAAAGTGAGGGTCAAGGGAACCTGGATCGGTGGAGGATTCGGGGGGAAAGAAGACATCACCGTGGAGACGTATCTCGCCCTCCTGACCTGGAAGACCAAACGGCCGGTGAAAATGGCTTATTCTCGGGAAGAATCCATCATCTGCCACGGCAAGCGCCATCCTTATATCATGACCTACAAGACCGGCGCGACCAGGGAGGGCAAGCTCATGGCCTTGGAGGCGAAACTTGTCTCCGATGCGGGAGCCTACGTCTATCTCAGCCCTTGGGTTCTCCTATACTCGACGGTGGGCGCCGCCGGGCCCTATAAAATCCCCCACGTCAAGATCGACGCCCGGACGGTCCTGACCAACAACACCTTCTCGAGCGCCTTTCGAGGATTCGGCGTTCCCCAGGTCTGTTTCGCCTACGAATCCCAGATGGATGAGCTCGCCGAACGTCTCCATCTCTCGCCCCTGGAATTAAGGAGAAGAAACTATCTCCGGAAAGGCGAAGCGACGGCCACGGGCTACGTCTTGGAGCATTACGCGGCTTCTCCCGAGGCCGCCGAGAAAGCGCTGGAGGCGTTGGGGGAAAAAACGAAATCGAAATCGCCGGCCGTGAAAATCGGCCGGGGGATCGGCTCCTCGATGACCAGCTACGGCCGGATGGTGTTTCTCCATGACACCTCCCGATCCTATGTCGGCATGGAATTGGACGGAAGCGTCACCGTTCGATGCGGCGTCCAGGATCTCGGCGGAGGCCAGGCCTCCTCCTTGGCCCAGATCGCCGCCGAAATTCTCGGCGTGTCCATGGCCGATACCCGGGTTTTTATCGCGGACACGGCCTTGACGCCCATCGCCGGGACGACGACGGCCACTCGGCAGCTCTACATGTCGGGCAATGCCACCTCGATGGCGGCCAAGGAAGTCCGGAAAAATCTTCTGGACAAAGCGGGCGAGATCCTGGGGGCGGAACCCGGCGACCTCGATCTGCGAGACGGGATCATCTCGGTGATGAACGACCCGAGCCGGTCGGTCCCATTGAACACTGTCGTGAGGGCCTGCGCCTCGTCGGGGATCTCGCTCTTTCACATCGCCCAATTCAACGCTCCCGCCCGGGAGCTGGTGGACTTTAAAAAAGGACAGGGGCAGGTATTTCCGGATTTCACCTTCGGGACGCATGCCGCGGAAGTCGCCGTCGACGTGGAGACGGGAAAGATCGACGTCCTGAAGCTTGCAGCCTGTTTCGACGTCGGCAAGGCCATCAACCCCCAGGCCGTCGAAGGACAGTTGGAAGGAGGGACGATTCAGGGGATGGGCTATGCTCTCCTCGAGGACGTCATTTTGGACAAGGGGATCACTCTGACCCCATCCTTTTCGGAATACCTCATCCCCACTTCCCTGGACGCGGTCGATGTCCGTTGTATCCTGATCGAGTCGGGGGACGGGATCGGGCCGTTCGGGGCGAAGGGCGTGGGAGAGCCGTCTCTGGTCTCGGCCGCCCCCGCCCTGGCTAACGCGGTCCGGGATGCGATCGGAGCCGGGATTCCGGACTTGCCTCTGACTCGGAACGCGTCCTGAACGCCCTGAAAAAACGATGAGAGCGGCGGTCTCCAGCTGGGCCGGGACGGAGGGCCGGCGGAGACGGGGATGAACTTACTGTCAAAAGGACGGGAAGCGCGGACGTCGATGAATCCGAAGCGAAAAAAAATCCTCGGCATCGTGACGATCGGGCAATCGCCTCGGCCGGATGTCGTCCAGGACATTTCGCCGTTTATAGGGGAGGATGTTCAGATCCTGGAACGGGGAGCCTTGGACGGACTGTCGGGGGATCGGATCAAGGCGCTGTCCCCGGAAAAGGGCATGCTGCCGTTGGTCGCGCGTCTTGCGGACGGCCGAGAAGTCATCCTGGCCGAGGAAAAAATTCTTTCCCTGATGGAGAGCGCCGTCGTGGAGTTGAACGACCGGGAGGCCTCCCTGATTCTCCTGCTCTGCGTCGGCTCGTTTCCGGCCTGGGCGTCAGGAAGCCTGGTGATCTCCCCCCATCGAATCGTGGAACGCTGCGTGGACGGCCTATTGGACAGGACCTCTCGTCTCGGCCTCGTCCTCCCCATCCCCGAACAGGAGGAGTGGGCCCGGCGGACGTTTGCGCCGATCACGCCCCATCTCACGGTGACGGCGGTCTCTCCCTATTCGGACGGGAGCCGGCTGTCTCTGGCCGCAAAAGCTCTGGTGGAGGCCGATTGCGACTTGATCGTCATGTATTGTCTGGGATTCACCCGCGCCTGGACGCGGGAGATCCGGGCGGCGACCGGAAAGCCCGTCCTTCTCCCCCGGACGCTCGTTGCCCGGACCATCGGCGAACTTCTGGAGTGAAAGAAGACAGAGAGCGGAGGCATCGGAACATGACCAGAAAAATCATCGGCGTCCTGGGCGGAATGGGACCGGAGGCGACCCTGGATTTCTTCGGAAAGATCATCCGCGGGACGCCGGCCGCCCGGGACCAGGATCATCTGCGGATGATCATCGACAACAACCCTCAGATCCCCGACCGCATGGAAGCGATTATCGGCCGGGGAGAAAGCCCGGTGCCGATGATGGTCGAAAGCGGACGCGCTCTGGCCCGGGCGGGGGCGGATTTCATCGTTATCCCGTGCCTCTCGGCGCATGTCTTCATCGATGAATTGCGGGCCCAGCTCGCCCTGCCCATCCTGTCGGCGTTTGAGGTGATTCCGGAGGCGATCAAGAGCGGATATCCGGGCGTCCGGACGGTGGGGCTACTCGCCACCAAAGGGACAGTTCGCAGCGGGCGGTTCGAGAAGAAAATCCGGGAACGGGGTTTGAGCGTAATGACCCCCGAGCTGGAGGACCTGGACCGGGTCAACGGGGCGATTTACAGGATTAAAAGCTCGCCGGCCGAATCGTCCCGGCGTGAATCCCGGGCCGATCTGATCGGCGTCGCCGAACGGTTGATCCAGAAAGGCGCCCAAGGGATGATCGCCGGGTGTACGGAAATCCCGCTCGTCCTCAAAGGCGAGGATCTCGCCGTCCCGTTTTTCGATTCCTTGATGATGCTGGCCGAGGCGGCCATTCGGGAAGCGGGCCCGCCGGCCGCCGTCCCCACCACGCCGACCCCATGAAATCCGGACTTGCCGATCTAGCGGTCAGAGGCGGCGTTCTGGTGAACGGCCGGGGTTTTCAAAAGGCCGATCTCTTTATTCGAGGCGGAACCATCGACAGCCTCGAATCCCCCGAGTCGCCTCGGCCGGCCGTCCGGACCATCGACGCGTCCGGTAAATACGTCCTTCCCGGAATCATCGACGCCCATCTTCATCCCGTCTACGCGGATCATATCGAGACCCTTTCTCAAGCCGCCGCCTTCGGGGGGACGACGACCCTGATTCCCTATATCGGCGCGGTCAAAGCCTGGAGTCATTCGGGAACCCTTTTTGATGTGGTCGGGGATTTCATCCGCCAGGGGGAAAAGGATTCGTTCCTCGATTTCGGAATTCACGGCTCTTTGATGCCGGATGATCTTGCGGGCCTCGCCGCCGCGATCCCCCGTCTGATCGATATGGGCGTGACTTCGTTCAAAGCCTTCATGGCCTATGAACGACGAGGCATGATGCTTTCGGACGGGGCGCTGATGACCTGCCTGGACATCCTCGCAAAAAGCGGGGCCCTTTTGGCCGTCCATGCGGAAAATGGAAGCATTCTGGACGGTTTGGAAGACCGTTTTCGGGCCGCCGGGAGGACCGCTCCGGAGGATTACCCCCCGACGCATCCCAATTTGGCCGAGGCCGAAGCCGTCTTTCGCATCTTGACGCTTTCGAGAATCGCGAAATGCCCGTTGTATCTGCCTCACATCAGCGCCCACGAATCCCTGGACGTGATCCGGCTTTTCAAGAAGTGGGGAGGGACGGAATTTTTCGCCGAGACATGCCCCCATTATCTCGTTCTCACCGAGGAGGAAATGATCCGGAGAGGGTCCTTGGCTAAAATGGCCCCGCCCCTCCGGAAGGCGGAGGATCTCGATGCTTTGTGGAAGTCCCTCGGCGAAGGATTGATCGACGTCGTCGGTTCGGACGCGGCCGGCCATCTGATCAAAACGAAAGAGCCTCTTTGGGAGAAGATCTTCGACAGCCCTTACGGGAGCCCAGGGGTGAATACCCTGTTTCCGGTCGTTTATGACGAAGGCGTCAACAGGGGGAGGATCACCCTTCCCCGGCTGGTCGCGTTGATGTGCGAGAATCCGGCCAGGATCTTCGGGCTTGCCCCTCGGAAAGGCTTCCTGAATCCGGGATCGGATGCGGATGTCCTGATTTTAGACCCGGGGATGCCCCATGAGATCAAGGGCGTGTCCCGTCCCCTGAAGGTCGATTACAGCCTCTTCGAGGGGCGGAGATGTCTTGGACTCCCCGTTCTCGTCATGCAACGGGGCGAGGTCCTGGTTGAGGATGGCGCGTGGAAAGCCGAGGCGGTCCGGGGCCGGTATCTGCCCCGCCGGAAATTCATGGGAGAGGAGGGCGCTTGAGGCCGAAGAGTCCGCCCCGGACCCGGCGGCCATCCCGGTCTTCGGACCCCGGAGAGCAATTTCGGAAGAGCTGACAATCGGGCCGCGGGCGGGATGCCCGTTGAGCCCGCGAGCGCCTTGTTCCCCAAGACCAAGGCGCCGCTTGGATTTGGAAAGGAGAATCGGATGATTGACCTCAGAGGACGTGATGTTCTGTCGACGCATGAATGGACAAAACAGGAGCTGGACCAGGTGCTCGACCTGGCCTTCCGGCTGAAGGCCCGGGGGGACCGGGCTAAAACGCTCGAGATCCTGAAAGGGAAAACCCTGCTGCTCTTGTTTTTCCGGGGTTCGACCCGAACTCGGATTTCCTTCACCGCGGCGATGGAGCATTTGGGGGGCATGGTTCAGGTCCCCGAACCCGAAGGCTTGCGCCTCAGCATCGAAGACAAGCCGGGGGTGGGGGAGTCGCTGAAGGACACGGCCAAGGTGTCGGACCGCTATGTCGATTGCGTCGGCATTCGTCTCAGCGGTCCCATTCCGGACAAAAACGGAGTCCTCCGGCCCGGGCTCGGCGACGCCATCACGAAGCAGTATGCGGACTTTTCCGCCAAGCCGGTCATCAATCTGGCCTGCGACATGCAGCATCCGACCCAGGCGATGGCCGATATCATGGTCATGAAGGAGAGCGTTGGCGAGCTGAAAGGGAGAAAACTGGTGGCCCATTGGGCCTATTCGCCCATCGTCCGGCACTACACGTCGACGCAGGCCGATGCCCTGATCGCAGCCACCTACGGAATGGACGTCACGGTGGCCTATCCTCCGGGATATGATTTCGATCCGGACATGGAAGCCTTGATCAGGGCCGAAGCCGCGAAAACCGGCTGCCGCTTCGAGATTTCCCATGATCTCCACAAGGCCGTCGAAGGCGCCGACTTCATTTTCCCCAGAACCTGGGTCTCGCCCGATTTCTACGTTCACTCCCGCGAGGAGGAGCTCAAGCGGGCGGCCCGGTATCGGGACTGGAGATTGACGGAAGATTTGCTCAAACGGACCAATCAAGCCCGCTTCATCCATGTCATGCCTTTCGATCGGGGCAACGAAGTGGATGACAGCATCGTGGACGGGCCGCATTCGCTCGTCTATGACCAAGCGGAAAATCTTCTCCATATCCGGAAGGCTTATCTGGCTTCGATCTTGGCCGAACCCAGCGTTCTGAATTCGATCTGATCCGGGGCCAGCCCGCGGGCTCGGCCGGGAGAAGATCACCCGAGGAGCGGCCGGCCGGAGTTCAGCCGGGGCGGCCGGCGCCGTCTTGGGGCCGGACGTCCCGGAATTTTCGCCGGAAATGAGAGGGCGGCATCCGCTCCGTTTGTTTGAACGTGCGGGTGAAGTGGCTTTGGTCGAAAAAGCCGAGTTCGACCGCCAGATCAGCCAGGCTCAAGTCGGAATTCATCAAGAGGTGTTTTCCCCGGTCAATTCTCAGTTTCCTTTGGTACTCCAGGAGGGACGATCCCGTTTCTTCGCGGAAGAGGTGGGAGGCGCGGCTTTTGCTCAAGCCGGCGGCCTTCGCGACCTCGCCGGCCCGCAGCTTTCCCTTGTAGTGATGCCGAAGATACTCTTTCATCCGCCCGACGGCGCCTTGGGTTTTTTTCGCTTTGATCAGATAGACTTTTTGTATGAAATTTTCCAGAATCTCGTTCAGGCGGGGGAGCAAGGCCTCGGTCTCCGTCACGCTGTTCAAATCCGTCAGGAACGAATAATTCAATCCGAGCAGTTCTTTGGCTTCGGCGCCCGCCTCAATCGCCGCCCGAGACAGGATGACGATGAGCTCAATGACCCGGACCTTGATGATTTCGAAGTTCATCCCGCTCATGAAGAAGATGGAGCCCAGAATCTCATTCAGGATTTCCCGCGCTCCCGTTTTGTCGCCGAATTTGACTTTCTCGATGATGGCCTCATGCTTGTTCAAAAAGCTTCGTTCCGCGTCCGAATTGCTTTTTTTGAGGTCTTCGAGAACATTGGCGATTTTATACTGCTGGATATAGCTCTCGTTTCTCGCCCTCAGAACGCCGAGGTCATTGAGACCGGACTTCTTGGTCATTGTCCACAGGAAGGCCACATCATCCCGGACCTCCTCCATCAAAATGACCTTGAATTTCAGGCGATCGAACCGGGATCGGCTGACCGCCTCTCCGAAGGCCCTCAGGTGGCCGGCCATTTCGTCCCGGATGTCTTTTTTCATTTCCGGAAAGACGGCGAAGCCGCTCAAGAAGCCGCCGAGCAGCGCATTGTCCCGGACGAGCGGAACGGCGAAGATGATCAATCCGAGAGGACAGGTCGTGATGTATCCTTCGCCGTAACGGAAGGCTTCTTCGATCGCCTGGATCCTCCTCAGCCGACAGGGCGCATCGAACGCCGACGCCCGGGATTTCAGCAACCGGCCGCAGATCTTGCAGGAACGGTTGAGACCGGAGACGATCTCCCCTTTAGCGTTCACGAGGATGAGCGGCAATCCCGTTTGGGCCGTATATTTTTCGGAGAGCGAGGCGAAAACGGTTCGGGGAACGAGCGGTTGAAGGGCCACGCCGTCGATCTTTCTCTCCTCATAAATTACCTGAATTTTAGCTGATTTTTCACACTACAAGGAAGGGACTCGATTTCCAGGGGAAAAAAGAACTGCGGGGTTGGCAAATCTATAATTGTAGTGCATAATATATGCACTATGAGCTTCAT
>VGJF01000024.1 GCA_016867585.1 Candidatus Aminicenantota bacterium
TATTCAAGCTATCAGCGCACCATATACATAAGGCCCTGAACAGCAATCAACGACGTAAAAGGGGTGAGATTTAGGGTTGAGGCGCAAAATCTTTAGGCGAATAGCCGTCCGTGGAAATCGAGGCTAGAGAGAGAACGGGACGGATCATATACTTGCCCACCCGTTCGGCTTCCGGCTTCGTCTTGGCCCGCACGCGGCCGTGGACGTTGAAGCCCGTATGCCGCCAGGAGAGAATCCGCTCGGCCCATTCAGGGCTGAGAAGCTCCCTGCCAGTAAGAAACGCGAAGACCTCCCGGGCAAAGACTTCGGCCAGCCGCTTGTCGTCAAAGTTGCTCACCCGATGGAAGACGCCCGCCTCCTCCACGCCGCCCTCGGTCACCAGGAAATGCAGATGGGGTGGAAATTGATTCGATCCCCGAACGTCTGGATGACGGCGACAATTCCCGGCTCGAGGGTCGTTCCGGCCACGACCTGAAGATAACGAACAAGCGACCGGACCGCACAACGGCAGAGATCTCTTCCCGTCATGGGGATTGACTGGGAATCGCCATCACCAGCATCGTCGAGCCTGCCAGATTCGTGCTTTCTTGTCACCGGTTTTAGTTCGTTCCAGAGCGATCCGAAAAAAGTCTTCTGCACGATGTCCTCGAAGACGTCGGCCGGGTGAGCGCGGCCGTTCGCGTGGCGTAAAGAAAACCGCCCGCCTGGCGTATAATGGGCGAAAGGAAATTTCATGAGTCCGCGCTCGCAGAGGGGATTTATCTGCGCCGTCGCCGCCGACGGGCAGGTTCTGGGCCGGTCGCCCGAGGCGCGATTCTAGAATCAAAACGATTTGACAATTGAATACCATGGTATTATTATAGTAATACCTTGAAATTTTGAGGCGTCACCGTGAGAAAATCCGCCAAATTCGCCGTCAGTCTTCCATGGGAGGAATTTCAAGAATTGGAAGCGGTCCGCCGAAAAGAAGGCCGGAGCCGCAGCGGTTTCCTTCTGGCGATGTTCCGGGCCTGGAAAGAAGCGCGCGAGAAAGAACGTCTCGTCAGGGCCTACGAAAACGGGTATCGCCAAAAGCCGGAAAACGCGGCCTTGGCCGAGGCCATGGCCGAAACGGCCGCCGACGCTCTCCCTGACGAGGACTGGACTTGATAAAGGGCGAGATCTGGTGGGCCAGGCTGAAGCCGCCCGCCGGACGCCGTCCCGTCGTCCTCCTCAGCCGGGATGAAGCCTATCCCGTGAGGACGGCCGTCACCGTGGCGCCGTTGACAGCGACCGTCCGCGGAATTCCCGTCGAGGTTCGCCTCGGCCCGGAGGACGGCCTGCCCAAGCCCTGCGCCGTCAACTGCGACTCCCTTCTGACGATTCCCAAAGCTTATCTCGAATCGAGAATCGGACGGCTATCCGACGAGAAAATCGAGGACGTCCATCGGGCGATCCGCTTCGCGCTTGATCTGCCCTGAAGAAAATCGTCTTTCCGGGTTCCTGAATGATGGCCAGGGCCCGGATGACCAGCGGCTCCGAGCCCATCAGGGCTGCCCGGGTGAAGACTCGGCTGGAGCTCCTCGCCCTGACGATCGCCGACTCTCGGCACGCTTCCCGCCTCAAGGAGTTGACCCGAACTCGGGAAGCCCTTCTGGATTTTTTTGGGGGGCGAAAACCAATACGCCTCGACGCCCCGGATGTGGCGGAAGTATTTCTTCGCCTTCGCCTTCGCCGCGAAGAACCGCAAGCCGGCCGATTGAGCCTTTGGGTGGACGTGTTTAACAGCGCAAAAGGAATTCCCATAGATGGAACAAATGGGGTTTCCGGGACGTATAATAGATTGATCAAATCGCTTCAAGATCGAATGTCAAAGACTATCCCTAATCGAGGAGGATCCCGGATGAAGAAAAAAACGTGTCTCGTCCTGCTCGCGCTCGGATTCCTGGCCGGAGGCCTGCGGGCTCAGATTTCGGCCAAGTTGATGCGATACCTCGACGTGTCCGACAAGCAAATCTCGTTCGTCTACGGGGGCGACATCTGGCTGGTCGACAAGAACGGCGGCACGGCCGTCCAGCTGACCCGTTCGCCCGGCGAGGAATCCTGGCCCCGCTTCTCTCCCGACGGAAGCCGGATCGCCTACACCGCCGCCTATAACGGCAACCCGGACGTCTATGTCATCCCCGTCCAGGGCGGCGTGCCGATGCGCGTGACCTATCCCTCGTTCGCCGACCGCCTGGTCGACTGGCACCCCGACGGCAAACGGCTGCTGTTCGCCTCGAACCGGGCCGTGGGCGTGCGCGGTCTCAACCATTTCTACCTCGTCCCGGCGACGGGCGGGTTTCCCGAACGCCTCAAGGTCCCCTACGGCGAGCTGGCCAGCTTCTCCGAAGACGGAAAACAACTCGCTTACGTCACCCGGATCACCGAAAGCTACCCCTTCAAGCGCTACCGCGGCGGGTACAGCTCCGACGTCATCATCTATGACCTGACGAACGACCGGGCCAAGAACATCACCGGGAACAAGGCCATCGACGGCAAGCCGGCTTGGGTTGGCTCGTCGATCTATTTCCTCTCCGACCGCGACGAGAACATGCGCCTGAACATCTGGCGCTACGACACCGGGACCGGCAAGACCGAACAGATCACCCGGATGACCGATTTCGACATCGCCTACATGTCGGCCGGCCCGGCCGACATCGTCTTCGAGTGCGGCGGCCGGCTCTACCTGATGGACCTGAAAACCCACAAACACAAGCCCGTCGACGTCCGGGTCGTCTCCGATTTATCCGTCGAAATCCCGCGCCGCGTCGACGTCTCCCGACAGGCCTCCCGGCTGGCGCTGTCTCCCCAGTCCAAGCGGGTTGCCCTGGAAGCCCGGGGAGAAATTTTCGACATCCCCGTCAAGGAGGGCGCCGCCATAAACCTGACAAATTCGAGCAGCAGCTTCGACCGCCATCCCGCCTGGTCGCCCGACGGCCGGTACCTGGCCTACTGGAGCGACCGGAGCGGCGAGTACCAGATCTATTTGCGGAGCCTCGACGGCAAGGGCGGGGAAAAAGCCCTGACCCGACGGACGAAGGGATACGGCTATACCCTCAACTGGTCGCCGGACGGCAAGAACCTGGCCTTCGTCGACGAAACGTCCACCATTTGGATGGTCAAGGTCGAAACCGGCGAGGCGGTCAAGGCCGGCCATTACCGCGCCGCCCTCAGCCATCCCGCGATCGACGGATACCAGATGGCCTGGTCGCCCGATTCGCGCTGGCTGGCCTTCACCGAGAACCTCGAAAACGCCCATGACGCCATTTTCATCTACGACCTGAAAACGAACGCCAAGCGCCAGGCGACGAGCGGCTTCTACCAGGATTTCGGCCCGGTCTTCAGCCGCTGCGGCCGCTACCTCTTCTTCTTCACCAACCGGAACATGGAACCGATCTATTCCGACATGGACGACGGGACTTGGGTCTACCCCAATGCCAGCCAGATCGCCTGTCTCAGCCTGACCTCGAAAGCCCCCTCCCTGCTGCTGGCCAAGAACGACGCCTTCACGGCCAAGCCGGCCGAAGACAAGCCGAAGCCGCCGGAGGAAAAGAAACCGGAAGAGAAGAAGCCCGAAGCCGCGGCGGCCAAGACGCCGGAGGTCGAAATCGAATTCGACGGTCTCGAATCGCGGCTGACCCTGCTTCCGGTCCGGGCCGGGAATTTCGGCGGCCTTTTTGCCTTCAAGGACAAGATCATCTTTCACCGGATCCCCAATACCGGCACGGGCCAAAGGACAGGCCAGCTCGTTCTCCTCGACCTTCAGACGCTGAAGGAAGACCCGGTGATGGAGGAAGTGGACGGCGCCGGGATTTCCGCCGACGGCGAATCCCTCCTCGTCCGGAGCGGTCCGAGGTACGGCGTCATCAGCCCGGCCCCGGGCCAGAAAATCAAGGACCCCATCCCCCTGAACAACCTCTTCATGAACCTCACGCCCAAGGAGGAATGGCGGCAGATCTTCGCCGACACGTGGCGGCGGTATCGCGACTTCTTCTACGACCCGGCCATGCACGGCGTCGATTGGGGGAAGATGCGGGAGCGCTACGGGGCCCTGGTGGAGGACGCCCGGACCCGCTGGGACGTGACCAACATCTGCTCGAACATGCAGGCCGAGCTCAGCGCCGGCCACACCTACACCGGAGGGGGCGACGTCGAGCAGGTCTCCCCCGTTCTGACCGGCTTCCTGGGCATCGACTGGAAGCTCGAAAACGGGACTTACCGGATTCAGCGGGTCGTCCGACCGGCCGCCTGGGACACGGCCGTCCGCTCCCCGTTCGACGCGCCGGGCATCGCCGTCAAGGAAGGAGACGCCATCCTCGCCGTCAATCAGGTCGAGCTGCGGCCGGACCTCGATCCCTTCGCGGCCTTCGAAGGGCTTTCGGGAAGGACCGTCTCCCTCCTCGTTGCCACGGGCGGCAACGCGGCCGAGGCCAAGACCGTGGTCGTCAAATCCCTCACCGGCGCCGAGGAGTCCGCGCTGCGCAACCTCGAGTGGATCGAGGCCAACCGGCGCCGGGTTGAGACTTTGTCGGGCGGCAAGCTGGGCTATATCTACATGTCGAACACCAGCATGCAGGGCCAGAGCGAGCTCGTCCGCATGTTCTACGGCCAGCTCGACAAGGAAGGCTTCATCATCGACGAGAGATTCAACGGCGGCGGGCAACTGGCCGACCGCTTCCTGGAGCTCCTCCGGCGGCCGATCGTCTACAACATCCACTGGCGCCAGGGGAGGAACACGACCCAGCCGATCAAGGCCAACAACGGCCCCCTGGGGATGCTAATCAACGGCTGGGCGGGCTCAGGCGGCGACGGCCTGCCCTGGGCCTTCCAGGAGCTGAAAGCCGGACCAATCGTCGGCGAGCACACGCTGGGCATTCTGGTCGGGCCGGCGACGGGGCACGTCCTGATCGACGGCGGCTCCATCACCGTGCCCGACGGCCGGCTCTACGACAACGACGGCCACTGGTTCTGGGAGGGCGAAGGCGTCGCTCCCGACTTCGAGGTCTGGGACGACCCCAACGCCCTCGTCCGGGGGAACGACCTTCAGATCGAGAAGGCGGTCGAGGAGGTCATGAAGCTCACCAAGACCAACCCGCGCCGCGTCACCCCGGCCCCGGCTCCCGAGAACAGGACGGCGGCGGGATTGAAGAAGAAGTAAGCCGTCGGAATCTATCTCGAAGCGGCGGGAAAGGCCCGGAATCCGCTTGGGATTCGGCTCCCGCGATTCAAGAAAAATTGACCTCTTGACGAGACCGGTTCCACATTACATCATTCATACTAAATTAATAAAAATTAATCGGGAATGATAAATGGACCAACAGGAAAGCGTTTTCAAGAAAGCCTGCCTCGCGACCTCTACGATCTCTGGTTCATTTCCCATAAGCTCGGCCGGGAATTCAAACCGGACGCGGCGGATTTCGAACCGTCTCTTCTCAAGCGCGACCTGAGAAAATATCTGCCGCGGAGTCATTGGAGACTCGTCGACACATGGATCGGATAAAGCCCCGCGACGTCGAGCTTGTCCGGAGCCTCGGCCGGTTCAACAAACCTTACTGGTCTGTCGCCGACCTTCAAGAGGTCCTGGGATATCGAGGCCGCCAGACGCTCCTGGTCGTCCTTCATCGCCTTGTCCGGCAGGGCGTCCTGACAAGGATGCGGCGGGGGATCTATCGGGTGTCGATCTCTTCGGTCGAGGGGACGCATCCCGCGAATCTTCTCTACACGCCATCCTATCTTTCTTTCGAGTCGGCCCTCTCGCGCTATGGAATCTTGAGCCAGATCCCCTATACCATCACCCTGGCCACGACCCGCCGATCGAAAAAAACGGTCTTGGATGGAACAGCCGTGGAATATCGACAGCTCCGGAAGGATCTTTTTTTCGGACATCGGATCGACAAAGGTCTCGATATTGCCGAGCCGGAAAAAGCGCTGTTGGACGCCCTGTATCTCGCGAAGAGGGGGAAATTGAGCCTGGCTTTCGATGAGCTCGACCTCTCGGGATTGTCTTCAGCCAAGTTGAGGTCCTACGGATCGCGATTCCCGCGCTATGTGCAGGCCGCACTCTCCGGCCTCCGCGATAAAACGCAAAAGGGCACAAGATGAGATGCCCGAAGGGCAAGACCGAAACGGGAACGATCCGCAGCTCGAGAAAGCGGTCGAGGAAGTCACGTCCTCAACATGGCGGTTTGTCCGGAATAGGCCAGACGATGAATTCCAGTCTTTGGGCTGTGTCGAGGACGCAGAAAGAAATCGAAAGCTTGACAAGTAGGAATGAATACTATATAGTTATACACAGGAAATGGACCGATGAGCGATACGGCGCGGAGTTTCTTTTATCAAAGATCGAAGGAAAACGGGCTGAGAATCACGCCCCAGCGGACGGCGATCTACGAGGAACTCCTCAAAGCGAAGGATCATCCTACGGCGGACGACATTTACCGGAGGATCGTCAAGAAGATCCCCAATATTTCCTTCGATACGGTCAATCGGACCCTGCTGACGTTCTCGAAAATCGGCATGACCAAAGTCGTCGAGGGATACGGGCAAGCCAAGCGCTACGATCCCGACATCGGGATTCATCATCATTTCCGATGCATTCGGTGCGGGCGGATCATCGACTTTCTCAACAAGGATTATGACGACATCGCCGTCCCTAAAGAGATCGACAGACAGTTCACGGTCACGAGCAAAAAAGTCGTTCTCGAAGGCCTTTGCGGCAAGTGCAAAAAAGTTTAGAAGGAGGAGAGTCCATGAACAAAGAGAGAAATATCCCGGCCGTGGGATCCACCGCTGGCGGCGGCACGTCGAACCGGGACTGGTGGCCGAACCAGTTGAACCTGCGCATTCTCCACCAGCATTCCTCGAAGTCCAACCCGATGGGCGGGGATTTCGACTACGCCGAAGAATACAAGACGCTCGACCTGGCGACCGTGAAGAAGGACCTCTACGCCCTGATGACCGCTTCCGAGGACTGGTGGCCGGCCGATTACGGCCACTACGGTGGGCTCTTCATCCGGATGGCGTGGCACAGCGCGGGCACCTACCGGATAGGCGACGGCCGCGGGGGGGCGGGATCCGGCTCCCAGCGCCTGGCCCCCCTCAACAGCTGGCCCGACAACGTGAACCTCGACAAGGCGCGCCGGCTGCTCTGGCCGATCAAGCAGAAATACGGCCGGAAAATCTCCTGGGCCGACCTGATGGTCCTCGCCGGCAACTGCGCCCTGGAGTCGATGGGGTTCAAGACCTTCGGTTTCGCCGGCGGGCGCGTGGACGTCTGGGAGCCCGAAGAGGACATTTATTGGGGCAGCGAGGACACCTGGCTCGGCGACCAGCGCTACAGCGGCGAACGGAACCTCGAGAATCCCCTCGCCGCCGTGCAGATGGGCCTGATCTACGTCAACCCGGAAGGGCCGAACGGTCAGCCGATCCCCGCCGAATCCGGGCATGATGTCCGTACGACCTTTGCCCGGATGGCGATGAACGACGAAGAGACCGTGGCCCTCGTGGCGGGCGGACACACCTTTGGCAAGGCGCACGGGGCGGGAGACCCCAAGCACGTGGGCCCGGAACCGGAGGGGGCCCCCATCGAAGAGCAGGGCCTCGGCTGGAAGAGCAGCTTCGGCAGCGGAAAAGGCGGCGATACGATCGGCAGCGGCATCGAAGGCGCCTGGAAGCCGAATCCCACCAAATGGGACATGGGCTATCTGAAAGTCTTGTTCAAATACGAGTGGGAACTGACGAAAAGCCCGGCAGGGGCCTATATCTGGCTGGCAAAGGACGTGGATGATGAGGACATGGTTGTCGATGCCCATGATCCATCGAAAAAGCATCGTCCCATGATGACCACGGCCGACCTTTCCCTCAAGTTTGATCCCATCTACGAAAAAATCGCGCGGCGCTATCTGGCGAATCCGGACGAATTCGCCGATGCCTTCGCCCGGGCGTGGTTCAAGCTGACCCACCGCGACATGGGCCCGCGTTCGCGCTATCTCGGCCCGGAGGTCCCGGCGGAGGAGCTGATCTGGCAGGACCCGGTGCCCGCCGTCGATCATGAGCTCGTCGACGAGAAGGACATCGCCGGCCTCAAGGGCAAGATCCTCGCTTCGGGCCCGTCGATCTCCCAGCTCGTCTCGACCGCCTGGGCGTCGGCCTCCACGTTCCGCGGGTCCGACAAGCGCGGCGGGGCGAACGGGTCGCGCCTTCGTCTGGCCCCGCAGAAGGACTGGGAAGTCAACGAGCCCGACAAGCTGAAGGCCGTGCTGCGGACCCTCGAAGGAATCCAAAAGGCGTTCAACGGCGAGGCGTCGGGCGGGAAGAAGGTTTCCCTCGCCGACCTGATCGTCCTGGGCGGATGCGCGGCCGTCGAACAGGCGGCGAAGAAAGCCGGCCACGACGTGGCCGTTCCCTTCACGCCCGGGCGCACGGATGCCTCGCCGGAGCAAATCGACGCGGCCTCCTTCGCCGTCCTCGAGCCGAAGGCGGACGGGTTCCGCAACTACCAGAAAACCAAATACGCCGTCGCGGCGGAGGTCCTACTCGTCGACCGGGCGCAGCTCCTGACGCTGACCGCCCCCGAGATGACCGTTCTCGTCGGCGGGATGCGCGTCTTGAACGCCAACTTCGGACGGTCCCGGCACGGCGTCTTCACCAACCGGCCGGAGACGCTGACCAACGACTTCTTCGTGAACCTCCTCGACATGGGCACGGAATGGAAGGCCGTGTCGGACGACAAGGACGTCTTCGAAGGGCGTGACCGCAAGACGGGCGAAAGCCGATGGACCGCCACGCGCGTCGACCTCGTCTTCGGTTCGAACTCCCAGCTCCGGGCCGTGGCCGAGGTCTACGGAAGCGCGGATTCCCAGGAGAAGTTCGTGCGCGATTTTGTCGCGGCCTGGGCCAAGGTCATGAACCTCGACCGCTTCGACCTTGCCTGACCGCGGTTGATTTTTTCGCCTCTCTGCTCTATGTTGGGACCAAATAGAGGAGGCGGATATGCGGCATCATGTATTGACCATTCTCGGGTTATCGGCTGCTCTGGCTCTCGGGGCGGCGCCCCAATCCCCTCTTCCCCGCCGAGACGCCTTCTTCAGCCTCCACTTCGACCTCCATCCCAACGAGACCGATAAAGCCCTGGGGACCGACGTCAGCGAAGAAATGATCGCCCGGCTCCTCGAGCGCGTCCGGCCGGATGATGTTCAATACGATTGCAAGGGCCACGCCGGCTGGGCGGGCGACCCGACCAAGGTCGGCTGGGGGGCGCCCGGGATCAGAAACGACAGCCTGGCCGTCTGGAGAAAGGTCACCCGACATCTCCTCAACCGGACGAACCTCCCGATGCCCGACCGTTATGACTTCACCGACTTCATCCCGGCCATCGGGCCGCTGGGCGTCACGCTCTCGCCTGAAGGGACCGCCCTCGACTGGACTTGGGCTGACGGCAAGCTGCGCTTCACCCTCCCCCGCCTCGAAATTCACGCCGTCGCCGTCGTGGACTGATTCTCCTGACGACGACGAGCGTCCGGTCATCGAAGCGGGGGACGTCGCCGATGAAGCGCTTGGCGTCGTCGGCGATAGCGGCCTGGACGCCGGTCAGCCTCCCCCATGAATGAGATTTTCCAGCCCGGGAAAAAGACAGGGGAGGCGGCGCGGATGGAGGGGCGCCTCGCTACTTCCAGCGGGTCAGGACCGGCGGGATGAGGGCCAGCAGGCTGAAGACGATCCAGAGGATCATCAAGGGAAGGAACCATTTGGCCCACTTGTCCCAGCGGAGCTTGGCCAGGCCGAGGACACCCATCGTCACCCCCGAGGTCGGGAGGATCGGGTTGATGTATTCGCACAGCTGGAAGGCGAAGACGGAGGTCTGGCGGGTGATCCCGACGAGGTCGCCCAAGGGGGCCATAATCGGCATGGTCAGCGCGGCCTGGGCCGTCCCGGAGTGGACGAAGAAATTGATGACGCCCTGGGACAGGAACATCAGCTGGGCGGAAAAAACGGGGTGGACGCCGGCGATGAGCCGCGACATGGCATAAAGGGTCGTGTCGAGGATCTTCCCGTCCATGGCCACGACGAGCAGGGCCCTGGCGCAGCCGATGATCAGGGCCGTGTTGACCATGTCCTTGGCTCCGGCGACGAACGCCCTGGCGATGTCGTCCCCCTTGACCCGGCCGATCACGCCGGCGGCGAGGCCCAGGGCCAGGAAGAGCCCGGCGATTTCCTCGATGTACCACTTGTACTTCAGGATCCCGACGACGAGACCCACGAGACCGAGCAGAAAGAGGATGAGGACGGCCTTGTGGCGCGCGCTCATCCGGACGGACTCCGCCGGCGGCGCGTCCAGGGCGAACTCCCGGCGGCGCTCCCGGTCTTCCTCATAGGTCGGGCTGATCCTCGGATTCTTTTTCACTCGAGCGGCGTAAAGCATGACGACGGAGACGGCCATCGCCGTCCCGACGGTCCAGACGACGAGCCGGTAGCCCAGGCCGGAATAGAGCGGCAGCCCGGCGATCCCCTGGGCGATGCCGACGGTGAAGGGGTTGAAGAACGCGCCGGCGAACCCGGAAGCCGCCCCGACGAAGGGAATGGCCACGCCGACGATCGTGTCGTATCCGAGGGAGAGGGCCAGGGGGACGAAGACGAGGATGAAGGGCATGGTCTCCTCGCACATCCCGAAGACCGCCCCGCCGAGGGAAAAGACGACCATCGTCACGGGGATGAGGAGCGTCCGCAAGGCCCCGCTCGTCCCGAACTTGGCCGCCAATCTCCGGATCCCGGCGTTGACCGCGCCGGTCTTTTCGACGACGGCGAACACCCCGCCCATGATGAAGACGAAGGCGATGATCGCCGCCGCCTCGACGAACCCCTTGAGCGGCGAGATGAAGAGCGCCCCAAGACCCTGCGGCTCGCGGGCCGTGAACATGAATGTCCCGTCGACGGGGACGAGCCGCCCGTCCTTCTCGACCCTTTGGTACTCTCCCCCGGGGACGAGCCAAGTCGCGATGACCGTCAGGACGACCATCGCGTAGATGAGGACGAGGGTATGCGGGAGGCGGGGCGCGCCGAGTTTCATCGCGTCTTGTCCGGGGAGGCCGCGAGGTCGAAATTGTCGCCGGGGAGGAGGACATGCATCCGCAGGCCGGTTCCGCCTATGGCGCCGGGGTCGCGGCGCGCGATCCGGGCGCCGCGGGCGTCGAAAACGATGACGTTATTCCAGCCGATGACCTCGAACCGGGTCCCTCGGGCGACGATGACGGCCGTCGATTCGTCGATCCCGATCCCGGGCAGCTCCGGATGTTCGAGGACGAGGGCGATCAGGCGGTTGTGGCGCTTTCGGGTGGCGAAATGCTGGTCGACGATGGCCGCTTTCCACAAGCCCAGGCCCCGGGTCGTGACGATGTTCCCGGCCTGGATCGTCTCGAACTCGCGGCCCTCCTTGACCTCGCGCTTCTCGTCTCCCGTGATCATGATTTCGCTCATGATCGCCGCCCCGGCGCTCGTTCCCCCGATAACGGCCCCCCGCTCATAGATCTCGAGGAGCTTCTTGTGAAGCGGGGTGTCGAGCAGGATGTCCGTGACGCCGGGGGTGATGCGGAAAGCCGCTTGGAAACCCGCTACCCGCATGGTCCCGACGCTTCTCGCGGGCCGCGAGTTCCTCGGTCGACGTTGGGCCGGCAAAGCCCGGCCGAAGTTTTCCCAGGAGAAGCTGCGAGAGCTTAGCCGCGGATCCTCGCCGAGGGTGAGATTTGCCCTCTTTTTTTGTGAGAGGCGATGATTCGACTTCATCCCCCCAAATCCCCCCTTCCGGGCATTGTCGAGCGAACCCCCCGGCCTTATCATGCCGGCGTGTTCGGGCGAAGTCCTGAATAAACCGACGCCCGGACCGGATGGAACGAGGCAAACTTTGGGTTTGCCGGGAGGAGTTCGATGAAGGCTTTGAAGACCTTGGCTCTGGGAACCTTCGCCGCGCTCGGTTTGATCGGCCTCGTTTTCGGGGCGACGACGGTCAACCAGACGGTGACGATGCAGATCAGCCAGATCTGCCTCGTCGGGGTGAGCGGGAATCCGGCGGCATTGAACGTGACGGCGCCGGCGACGGCGGGCGATCAGCCCTCCAACCCGTCGGACAACGCGACCTATGCGCGCTACACTTCGGTCATCCCATCGGGCCAGACGCGGAAGCTCCAGGTGAACTGGGGCGGCTCGGACGCCGCGCCCGCCGGCTGCTCGCTCAAGCTGACGGCCGCGCCTCAGAGCGGCAAGGGAACGACCGCGGGTCAGAAGACCGTTTCCGCGACGGCCCAGGACATCGTGACCGGGATCGGGAGCTGCGCCACGGGGACCGGCGGTACGGACGGCGCCCAGCTGACCTATGTCCTTTCCATCGACGATTTCGCCTCGCTCATCCAGACCGCCTCGACGCAGGCGACGATCACCCTGACGCTGACCGACGCGTCCTGAACGGAAAGAGGCGGGGCCGATCTCTCCTTGGGGCGGGCGCCCCCGGAGAGGGAGGATCCTCTTCGAGAAACGCGGGAGGGCGTCCTCCCGCGTTTCTTATTTTTCGTAGGCGGCCGCCCGGCGGAAGCGCGCGGCCGCCTCCCTCACCCGAAGGGGGGAGACGGGGGGAGAAAAAATCACCCCTTGGATGGCCTCAACGAGCGATTCCCCCGCCGGTCTCCAAGAGTTATCATCAAGGCATGAACATGACCGCAGGACTCGGCGGAAGCAGGCGGGTTTGGCTTCTCGGCCTGGTCTCCCTTCTGTTTTTCCCCTTCTCCCTCACCGCGATCGATATCACCATCACCGGCAGCTGGTCGTTCACGTTGAGCAGCGGCAACCTCCAGGGCGGGGCGGGGAGCGATTTCACCTCCGAATACGAGAGCGCGTCCAATCAGGTCCTCCTTAAAATATCCAAAGCGGGAGGGAATTCGTGGCGAATCGACGTCCAAAGAATCGACACGAGCTGGCCGTCATCGGTGGCCCTGTATGTCCGTCGGACGGGGGCGGGAACGGGCAAAGGGACGATCAACGACGGGACGACCTACCACCTCGTCACGACGTCGACGACGACCTGGATGACGGGAACGGGAGACAAGGATCAGGTCCCGCTCCAGGAAAAAGTCGGCTCGCTCTCGGTCGTCATCGGGGAGGGCACGTTCAGCACGGCGATTCGATACACCGTCGTCCAGACGAGCTAGGAGTAAAACAGATGCGCTTCAAGAACTTCCGTCTGATATTGATCGGCCTCCTGGTCCTTGGTCCACCGGCCGTCCGGGCCCAGGTCGGCGTCCTCAACGGAATGACCCACGAGAAGGAGTGCAAGCCCGGCGAGACCGTCGAACGGATCATCCTCCTCCGAAACAACGGCCCGGCCCCGGAAACCGTCCGCCTCTACCAGACCGATTACGCCTTCAACCATCTGGGCCAGTCCTCTTACGACGCGCCCGGGAAGAACGACCGCTCGAACGCGTCCTGGATCACCTTCTCTCCAAACCAGCTCACGATTCCCGGCCTGACGAACTCCGAGGTCCGGTTCAGGGTGAAAATCCCCGAAAGGACCGACCTCGTCGGGACGTACTGGAGCGTGATCATGGTCGAGTCCGTCCCCCGGGCCGCGCCGACGAAGGACGTCGCCTCGAAGGACCGGGTCAAGTTCGGCGTGACCCAAACGATGCGCTACGCCGTCCAGGTCGTGACCAACATCGGCACGGCCGGCGCGCGGAAACTCAAGTTCATCAACGTCGAGCTCGTCCAGGAAGAAGACCGGAAACTTCTTCAGGCGGACGTCGAGAACGTCGGCGAACTCTGGCTCCGCCCGGTCTCTTATGTCGAGCTTTACACGGAAAAAGGCGAGCCGGCGGGGAAGTTCGAAGGCGAACGGCTGCGGATCTACCCCGGGACTTCGGTCCGTTTCACCTTCGACATGAGCCGGGTCAAGGACGGAACCTACCGGGCCCTGATCGTCCTCGACAACCAGGATTCGTCCGTCTACGGAGCGCAATACACCCTGAACTTCGCCCCGGGCGGTCCTGACGGATTCTGAGGAAAGAAGGCGACAGGAGAGGAATAGCCGTGAAAAAACGGGGGGCGGCGGGCGCGACGGTCCGGGCGGGCTTGGCCTGGGCCGGCGTCGTCTTCCTGGCCTCCTTGGCCTCGGCCCAAGACCCCGCCCCGGCCTCCTCCCGGATCGGTCTTTTCGTCCAGGCCGCGCGCCTCGAGGCCGTCGAAGCGCGGCCGAGGACGGTCGTCGCCGTTTTTTTTAGGGTGGCGAACACTTCGCCGAGAGCCCATGAATTTTCCGGAAAGGCCGAACTCCCCCCTTCATGGCCGCTTGTCGCCGAGGAGCCGCCGTTCCGCCTCGAACCCGGAGCCGAAGCGACCTGTCTCGTCTCGGCCTACGTTCCCGTCCAGACCCCCGTCGGCCGCTACGATATCGCCTATTCCGTCAGGGCGCGCGACGATGAAACCGTCGCCGGAAGGGCGGAAGCGCCGGTTTTCGTTCCCCTCGTCGCCGGCCTGGCCGTCGTCATTCTCGAGGCCCCGGCCATTGAAATCGCGGGCGAGGCCTATACGTCCCGGTTCCTGGTCGTGAACCGGTCGAACGACCGGTTGAACATCGCCCTCGAGGCCAAGTGCGGAAGCGGATTCAAGTTCGTTCCCCCGCCGGCCTCCTTGAGCCTCGAGGCGGGCGCGTCTCGAACCGTTGAAATTCCCGTCCGGACGGACGCCGCGCTCCGGGTTCGGGAAAGGCATCTGCTCCGGCTGAGCGCTTCGGCCTCGGTCCCCGGCCAGTCTCCCCTCCACGCTTTTGCCGCGACCGAAGTCGACATCATCCCCCGGGTTTTTGGCGTTCCCGATTATCACTTCAAGCTTCCGGTCGAGGTCGCGGTCATGGGCTCGACGGCCGGCGGCTCCCGTAAGACGGGCCAATTCCACGTCGCGGGGGCCGGCGCGCTCGACGCCAAGGGGCGCCGGCGGATCGATTTCCGGCTGCGCGGTCCCGGCCGGCCGGATTACTACGTTTTCGGCCTCCAGCAGGAGGAATACCGGGCGAGCTACGAGTCACCGGCGGTCGCCGCCCATGTCGGCGACAAGGCTTTCCGCCTGACTCGCCTGACCGAGTACGGAGAATACGGGAGGGGGGTCGAAGTCAAAGGGAATCTCGGCCGGTTTTCGTTGAGCGGCTACGCCGAGCGCGCCCTGTTCCGCGCGGAGCGGCTCGCCGGGAAGGCCGTTCAGCTGAGCTGCCGGGCGGCCGAAAATCTTGAGTTTTCCCTCAGCGGGCTCGCCCGGGCCGAAGGGACGTCTCCAAACCGCCGCCTTCTGAGCCTCAGCTCGAGATGGACGACTTCCCTGGCCGACGTCGACCTGGAAATCTCCTCCGACCTGGCCGGCGGCGGAATGCTCGGCAAAACCAACAGCGCCGTCTGGTTCGAGGGACGGGGAAAGCGGAAGACGACGACCTACGGTCTGACCCTGGTCCGGTCGGGCCCGGATTACAGAGGCTATTACCGCAATCTCTCGTATCAAGCCGCCCTTCTTGCCTTCGCTCCGGCCCCCGGCCTGTCGCTCAAGGGGTCCTATCTCTCCCAGCGACGCAACCAGGCCGTTCGGCCATACTTCAGCGCTTTCCACGACCGGACCGTCCAGTTCGGGGCCGATTACCGGCTCAACAAATGGCTCAACCTGAACCTGGACCTGAGGACCCACGACCGGCAGGACCTCTCCGCGGACGGCCTCTTCGACTATCGCGACTCGACCCTGCGCCTCGGGTCGTTCATCCACTTCGGGACGTTCTTTTTCCAGAACATGTTCGACTTCGGACGGACGCGGAACAAGCTCTCCGGAGAGACCGAGCGCCTGATCGAATTGACCTTGTCCGGGAGCCATATCGCCGGCGAAAAGTTCAACCTCGACGCCTATCTTTACTATCGGGGCCAGGATCAATCGTTCACCGGCGACAAGGAAAGGCGGCTGGACCTCAATCTTCGGGGCGGGACGAAGCTCGGGCGGGTCGATCTTCAGGCTTTTTTCCGGACGGCCATCCACCGCGAGCTCTACCGGAGCATCTTTTCCGAGGCCATGTTCGACGACCCGACCTACATCTGGAACAACTATGACGTCCTGGGACTCGAGGCCGCCCTCCGCCTGGCCAACGGCCATCGTCTCTCCGTCCGCCTCCAGCGGACGGTCAATCCGCATCAGGTCGTCTCCTCGACGCCGAAGTTCGTCGGCCTGCTCGAATACACGATCCCGGTCGGGCTCCCGGTCCGCTGGAAGCCGGATATCGGGCAGCTCCGCGGCCGGATCGGCGACGCCGAGAAGGACGGCCGGGGGATCCCCGGGATCATCGTCAAGGCCAACGACCTGGCGACCGTCACCGATCCGAGGGGCGAGTACGTCTTCCACGGCCTTCCGGCGGGCTCCTACAGCCTCAGCCTCGACCTCCATCAAGCGGGGGGCGACAAGATCACGGTGGAGAAGACACCCCTGGCCGTCGAGGTTCCGGGCGGGAAGACCGTCGACTGCCCGCTCTCGGTCGTGACGGGAGGGGGGATCGACGGCCGGGTCATCGTCCTCAAGTTCGATCGGAACGACGCCGCATCGCTCGTCAAGATGCCGGGAGAGAAGGAGCCCGAGAAAAGCGGTCCGGCCGACAAAGGACCCGACGCTCCCCGCCTGGTCGAAGCGGGGGGGCTGGCCAACGCGCCCATCGAGCTGTCGAACGGCGAGGAGATTTTCCAAAGCACGACCGACGAGCACGGCACGTTCTTCTTCAGCGGCCTGCGTCCGGGGACGTACACGTTGAGGATCTCGGGCGACAAACTGCCCGAATTCTACCGCCTCGACCGCGACGCGGTCGAGGTCGCCGTCCGGCCCGGCGCAAGGGCGGACGTGACTTTCCGGGCCGTCCCCCTGGCTCGGTCGATCGAGATCATCAGCCAGGGCGAGGCGACGCTGAAGATCAGAAAATAGCCGCCATCTCTTTTTTTACCGGTGATCGAGGGAGGACCGGATGAGGGCGGCCGGATCTGGCCTTTCTCCGGGGAAATCGTTACAATCAGGAGCCATGATCCCCGTCAACGAACCGAAACTCGCCAAGAACACCCTGCGCTACGTCGCCGACTGCGTCCGGACCGGCTGGATCTCCTCGGCCGGCTCGTACATCCGGAAGTTCGAGGAGGCCTTCGCCGGCGCCATCGGCGTCCGCCACGCCGTGACCACGACGAGCGGGACGACGGCCCTCCACTTGGCCCTCGCCGCCTTGAACATCGGTCCGGGGGACGAGGTCATCGTCCCGGCGATGACGATGATCGCCGTCCCTTACGCCGTCCTCTACACCGGGGCCAAGCCCGTCGTCATCGACATCGACCGCGACATCTTCGCCCTCGACCCCGGGCGGGTGGAGGATTTTTTCCGGGTCGGGTGCCGCTTCGACCGGAGGAGGAAGGCCTGGGTCAACCGGAGGACGGGAGGCCTCGTCCGGGCCGTCCTCCCCGTCCATCTCTACGGCCATCCCTGTCCGATGAACGAGATCATCGCCCTCGCCCGAAGCCATGGCCTTTTCGTCGTCGAGGACGCGGCCGAAGCCCACGGCGCGATCTACTTCCGCGGACCGAAGAAAACCAGGGCGGCCTTAGCCGGGACGATGGGCGACTTCGGCTGCTTCAGCTTCTACGGCAACAAGATCATCACCACGGGCGAGGGGGGGATGGTCGTGACCGACGACGACGCCCTGGCCGAGAGGGCCCGCCGTCTCAAGGACCTGGCCCACTCCCCCGGCAAGCGGTTCCTTCACACCGAACTCGCCTTCAATTATCGCATGACCAACGTCCAGGCGGCGATCGGTTTGGCTCAGGTCGAGGAGATCGACCGGTTCATCGCCGTCAAGACCCAGATGGCCGCCGCCTACGGGCGCGGCCTCGCCGGGATTGCCGGCCTGCGCCTCCCGGCCGAGAAGCCCTGGGCCCGGAACGTCTACTGGATGTACGCCGTCGTCGTCGAGGACGAATTCGGGATGTCCCGGGACGTTCTCATGGCGGAACTCTGGAAGGCCGGCGTCGACACCCGGACGTTTTTCATCCCCGTCCACCGACAGCCCGTCTTTTCCGAGGACCCCGCCGCCGGGGAAACCTCCTGTCCCGTGGCCGAGGAGCTGTCTGAGAAGGGCCTCTATCTGCCTTCGGGATTGGCCTTGACTTCCGGGCAAATCAAAGCGGTCTGCCGGGCGGTCCGCGAATTGGCCCGCCGCTGAGGCCGGCTCCCGGAGGCGATGAGAGGGGCTCCTTCGATCCGTGAGTTTCTGAAAACGCGTCGAAAGCGGATCGATCCCGGCGCCGGTTGAGGAGGAGGGGAACGAGCGGTCGCTTTGACGACCGGCCTTTTGGATCAGGACAAGGATCAAGCCGTCAGGGTCAGGGCCGCGGCCGAGGAGGCCTTGAAAAACATCATCTGATAAGGTCGGCGAGCTTCGCCGACATCGCCTGGAAATGGGTCCCCGGCCAGAAAACGCGGCCGCAGGAGGGGCAGAGGGCGAATTCGACGGCCGTCTCGAAGACAAAGGCGGGGACGAGCTTCGAGGCCTCCTCCTTGGCGATCTCCTTCAAGGCGACATTGCATTCCAGGCAGCGGCTGTGGGGACGGACGGCGTCCCGGAGGCGAAAATGGTCGACGACTTGCCGGACCTGGTCCTCCCAGTCGTCGCTCTCGATGAGGAGAAAGGCCATGCCTTTGGTCCGCTGGAGGAGGGCCCGGTCGCGGGAGAGGAGAGTCCGCTCTTCTCTCCGGGCGAGAGCGAGGAGGTCGTCGTCATCGGCCCGGGGAGAGAAGGCCGTATCGAAGCCGAGGATTTTGAGCCACTTGGCCAGTTTCCCCAGCATGACGTCTACGGCGAATCGCATCGGGACGAAAAGGAGTGGTGGACGTTGGGGGATTCGAACCCCCGGCCTCAGCGATGCGAACGCTGCGCTCTCCCAGCTGAGCTAAACGCCCACATGAAAATCTATTTTATCATGTTTCCGAGCCGCCTGCCATATTTAGCCTCCCGATGGGCAGCCCAGCGATCATCAGGGATAGCCGGTGTTCTCTGTCTCAGGAAAACACGTATTAATTTATTATTCCTATAGAACTTGTAAAGTTAGGAATATTTTTATATACTTCTCCAGTAGTGTCTAATCGAGGAAGATAGAAAATCTTTCAACATGCACAGAATATTGAAGATACGGGCGATTCCGACCGTGATCGATTTGAACGCGATTTTGTATAATCGGCGCTCTTTGGCCCTTCCAGGAGTGCCCGATGAATACTCAGCCGACCGTCTTCGCCCAGATCATGGCCTTCCTTCCGATGCACGATTTTCGAAAGTGCGTTCGGCGCTACCGCGGGAACTACAAGATCAAGAACTTCTTCTGCCTCGATCAATTCCTTTGCCTTGCCTTCGCTCAATTGACTTATCGGGAAAGCCTCCGCGATATCGAGGCTTGTCTTCTGTCTATGAAAAACCGGCTCTATCACATGGGCATTCGCGGCCGCGTCTCTCGCTGCAACCTGGCTCACGCCAACGAAACGCGCGATTGGCGGATCTATGCCGATTTCGCCCAGGGGCTCATCGCCGAAGCCCGTCGACTTTACCGCGACGAAGATATCGGCTTGATGCTCAAAGAGACGGCCTACGCCTTCGATTCCACGACCATCGACTTGTGTCTGTCGCTTTTCCCGTGGGCCAAGTTCCGCCAACACAAAGGAGCCATCAAACTTCATGCTCTTCTCGATTTGAGAGGTTCGATTCCCTCTTTTATCCATATGACCGATGGAAAAACGCACGATGTTCGAATCCTCGACGTTCTCCCCATCGAGGCCGCTTCCTTCTATATTCTGGACCGCGGTTATCTGGATTTCGCACGCCTCTACTCGCTTCATCAACACGGCGCTTTTTTCGTCATCCGAGCCAAATCCAACCTTCGTTCGCAGCGCATCGTGTCTTGACCTGTCGACAAAACGACGGACTTGCGCTCCGATCAAACGATCGTCTTGACAGGGCTCCAATCCAAATCCGACTATCCCGAGGCCCTTCGCCGGGTTCGTTTTTACGACCGCGAAAACGGCCGTTACTTGATTTTCCTGACGAACAACGTTCTTCAACCCGCCCTGACGACTGCCAAGCTCTACAAGCTCCGCTGGCAGGTCGAATTGTTTTTTCGATGGATCAAACAGAACCTGCGGATCAAGTCGTTCTACGGAACCTCCGAGAACGCGGTGCGGACGCAGATCTGGGTGGCGATCGCAATTTTTGCCTTGGTCGCCATCATCAAGAAAAAGCTGACTCTGGAACTTCCACTCTACAGTTTTTTGCAGATTTTGAGTGTGACCGCTTTCGAGAAAGTCCCGTTGAATCAACTGGTTACCGGAGCGGATGATGAAGAGGCGAGGACAAATGACCCTAACCAACTTGTTTTGTTCACGTTATGATTAGACAGCCGTGATAC
>VGJF01000025.1 GCA_016867585.1 Candidatus Aminicenantota bacterium
GTTCAGCCCCTTGGTCTGGACGAGAAGCCTGAAAGGGCCGTCGACGAAGGGGTCGTAGAGCTTGTATTCGCCGGAGTTGCGCCACTGGTAGAAGACGAGCGAAAAATGGACCGGCATGTTCTTCGCCGCGTCGCCGTAGTAGGACCAAATCTCGGCCGGGAAGAGGTCGTTGGAGCCGGGAATGGGGGTGATGCTCGCCGGCGGCCCGAGGATGATGAAAATCCGGCCGCGGTCGGTCCGCCAGCCCTCCCGGACGGAACCGAAGCGATACCTCCGGTTCGCCTCCTGGAAGCGACGGTAAATTTCGTCCTTGTATTCGTTCTCCGGAGTGGCGGGCGCCGGGTCGCGCATCTTCCAGAACATCCGGACGAAGATGTCCCGGTCCCGGTCGTTGGTCAGGCTTTTAAAGACCTCGAGCTCCTTGTCGCGGATGATGTAGGAGGCGACTTTCAGCCACTCTTCGAACCGGGGAGCGAGGCCGCCGGTTTTCGCCTGGCCGGGGCCGAGGCCGGACGAAGACACGACCGTAAGGCAGAAACATGCGGGGAGAACGAATAACGCCTTCTTCAAAGTTTAGCTCCGATCAAAGAGCCTCCCTTGAAGTATACCACACAATCCCCGGAAAGAGCCATCTTCCTTGCCCAGGAGGGAATATGATCCAAATATTCGAATTTCAATCCATTTTTTTGGTCTTTTTTGATTGACCAAAAAATTATCTTGTTCATAATAATATATTTAATATCAGATATATTTTGGCATAATATTTGCATGGGGAAATAACAAAAACCAAGGAGGTGCGACGGAAGAAAGAGTCGCTGCGAAAAAAAACGGGAGGAAGGGAGTGACGACTCCCAGGGAAAGGAAGGCCTCGCCAGAGGCCGCAGGAAAGAGGAGGGTAAATGAAAAGGATTTTGACAGTCTTTTTCTGTCTCATCCTGGCGTCGGGCCTCATCGCCCAAACGCGCGGCACGGGGAACATCATCGGCCTCGTCCTCGATGAGGAAGGCAACGCCCTGCCCGGCGTTGCTATCACCCTGACCGGTCCGACAATCCAACCGATTCCGGCCACGACGAACGCCGAAGGAAAGTTCCGGTTCATGTCCCTTTTCCCCGGCAATGAGTACGCGATCAAGCTTGAGCTCCAGGGGTTCAAGACGAAAACCGAGACCGGGGTCATCGTCAACATCAACCTCAACACCGACCTCAAGCTCAAGTTGGAGGTCGGCCGGCTCGAAGAACAGATCACCGTCGTCGCCACGACGCCCGTCGTCCAGGCGAAAAAGGTCCAGGTGACCCACACCGTCAACTACGACCAGCTTCAGAGCCTGCCCGGCTCTCGCGATCCGTGGTTCATCCTCCAGATGACCCCGGCCGTCTTCGTCGACCGGGAGAACATGGCCGGGGTCGAATCCGGCCAGATGGCCTCCTTCATGCACGGCGGGACGACCTGGAACGACTGGACGATGGACGGCGTCCAGACGACCGACCTGGCTTCTTTCTCCGCGCCGGGCTACTACGACTTCGACGCCTTCGAGGAGATGAACGTCTCGACCGGCCAGCTCGACGTCGAAAACCGCCGCCTCGGGGTCGTCGTCAACCTCGTCAGCCGCCGCGGCGGCAACAAGACCTCGGTCGCCGGCCGGTTCTATCTCACCGACCAGCAGTTCCAGGACAAAATCCGTCCGGAAGAGCTGGTCAAAATCGGCGTCCCCGGCTACAACCGGATCAACGAAATCAAGGACTACGGGATCAACATCGGCGGCCCGGTCTTGAAAGACCGGATCTGGTGGTGGGGCGCCTACGGGGTCCAGAACATCAAGAGCTTCGTCCCGGCGGGCAAGGACGACACCGACCTGACGAACTACAACCTCAAGCTGAATTTCCAGATCATCCCCAACAACCGGGCCGAGGCCCAGCTCCAGGCCGGAAAGAAGGAGAAATTCGGACGGAGCTCGTCTTACTCTTTCCCCTCGGGCTACAACCAGTACGGGACCGGGCGGTTCGGCAATCCGACCTGGAAGTTCATCGACGAACACATGTTCGGCGATAACCTGTTCGCCACCTTCCGCTTCGGCCTGACCAAGGGCGGCTTCCGGCTCCTCCCGGCCAACGACGAGGCCATCTCCAAGATGGTCTGGTACGACGTCGAGAAGGACCTCTACCAAAACTCGTATTCCTACTCCAACTATCTCCGGCCGCACCTCTTCATCACCCTGCAGACCCAGTACTTCAACGACGATTTCCTCGGCACCGGGACTTCCCACGAGATGAAGCTCGGCCTCGAAATCAACAACAACACGAACTGGTCGTCCGGCCACTGGCCCGGCAATTTCTTCATCCGGACCAACTACTACACCCAGACCGTGGACTGGGACTTGAACGGGACGCGGGACATCGTCCGCGACCTCTTCAAGCTCCTCCCCGGCAACCCGAAATTCAACTACGTCTCCTTCAACCGTAACCTGATCGAGGCCGAGGCCGGGACGGACCGGATCGCCGCCTATTTCAGCGACAACATTTCCTTCGGCCGCTTCAATTTCAACCTCGGCCTCCGGATCGACCGGGACAAGGCCTGGCGGAGCGAATACGCTTACAAAGCCCTCTGGACGAAGGACGATAGCGACCCCTTGAGGGCCAACTACTATGAAGTCACCCAGTCGATCATGACCCCGGACACGATCGACAAAATCGCCGCCCTCCTTCCCGACAGGATCCATCCGGCCGTCGCCCAGGAAAAATTCTGGGTCATTTTCTCCCCGCGAATCGGGGTGACCTATGACCTTTTCGGCACCGGGAAGACGATCCTCAAGGCGGGCTATTCGCTCTACCCGGGCGGCGGATTGGGCTATTCCCACCAGGTCTTCAGCGGGCTGGGAGGCTATTTCAACTTCTACTGGGCCGACCTCGACAACAACAACCTCATGCACTGGAGCGAGCTCTACTGGTACGACCCGACGAAGTCGGCCCGCCCGGTCTACAAGCCCTTCGACGCCAGCGGCAATTTCATCGACGCCAACATGGCCCGCCAGAAAGGGTACACCTGGGGCGGGTTCGACTGGGACAACAAGGACGCCCTCATTCCTCCCTACACGACCTACGACTTCGACAACTTCAAGGTCAGCCTGACCCACGAGGCCAGCCTGTCGGTCGAGCAGGAGATCATGAAGGACTTCGGGGTGTCGCTCGGCTACTCCTACCGCCGCTACGGCCGCTACGCCTGGTCGAGGCCCTGGTACCCGGCCGACAAGTTCCCGAACATTTCCGAGCCCAACCACATCCGCAGCATGGACGATTACATGATCGGCGGGTATGTCCCCAACGTCCTGACCACGCCGACCGGCCAGACGTTCGACCCGAAGCAGGCCGCCGGACGGCCCTGGTACGTCCTCAAGAACCTCGACATCTGCGGCTACACCGATTACTCCTACTACACGATGGCCCCCTCGAATTACTACGACGACTACTGGGGGGTCGATTTGGTCTTCACCAAGCGCCTGTCGAACAAGTGGATGCTGAACGGCTCGGCGACTTACCAGATGCAGAAAGTCTACTGGGGCGACGCCTACAACGACCCGACGAACAAGTGGGCCTACGACAACACGATTTACACGATGACCATGGGCGGGGCGAGCGGCAAGGTGGGCCAATCCTTCTTCTCGATCTGGATGCTCAAACTGGCCGGGATGTACCAGCTTCCTTGGGACATCAACGTCTCCGGGACCTTCTCGGCCCACGAAGGCGGCTGGGTCGCCGAGAGCTTCGGCGTCTCAGACACGACCCTGCCCAACACCCGGAGCCAGTCGAACTCCCTGCCGACGACGATCTACGAGGACCGAGTCCGCCTGCCCAATGTCTTCACCATCGACCTCAAAATCGAAAAGGTCCTCCGGTTCGGGGAGAACGGGAGGGTCTACTTCTCGGCGGACGTCTTCAACGCCCTGAACAGCTGGATCGTCCTCAGGCAGTATGACAACTCCTACGGTTCATTCCGGATGAACGACGGCTACTGGTCCGCGCCGGCGGCAAACAACAACAAGCCGAACGAGATCATGAACCCCTTCGTCGTCCGGTTCGGCGTCCGCTTCCAAATCTGAGGCTCCCCGAGAACGGGCTGAAGCTGAACCTCGAGCCCCTCCGGCCCCCGCGGGCCGGAGGGGCTTTTTTGTTTGACAAAGGGGGGTCGTTTCGATATTTTTCGCCTGCATGGCAATCCGGCCCGGACGAACAAGGAGGGAAGCATGAGCGCGAAATTCCGGCTGGGGGCGATGATGTTCCTCCAGTACGCCATCTGGGGGGCCTGGGCGCCCATCCTCTCGGCCTACCTCATGGACAACCTCAAGTTCTCCGGCACCCAGGTCGGCTTCATCTACAGCCTCCTGCCGATCGCGACGATCATCGCCCCGATGATCGGCGGCCAGTTCGCCGACCGCTACTTCCCCACCCAGAAGGTCATCGGCGTCATGCAGCTCGTCGGCGGGGCGATCCTCCTCCTCGGCGCCGCCGTCCAGAGCTACGCGGCCATGGTCCTCGTCATGCTCGTCTACTGCCTCGTCTACGCCCCGACCCTGGCCCTGACGAACTCCATCGCCTTCGCCAACCTCAGGGACTCGGAGAAAGACTTCGGCAAGATCCGGGTCTGGGGGACGATCGGCTGGATCGCCGCCGGATGGATCCTGGCCGGCTGGCGCTTCGCCGCCAAGTCGGCCCCGGGACTCCTCGTCAAGGGAGACCTCCTCTTCCTGGCGGGGATCTTCTCCCTGATCATGGGCCTCCAGTCTTTCAGCCTTCCCCATACCCCGCCCAAGAAGGAAGGGACCAAGCCCCTGGCCTTCCTCGAAGCCTTCAAGATGCTCAGGGACAAGGATTTCCTCGTCTTCACGGTCATCGCCTTCATCGTCGCCACCGAGCTCCAGTTCTACTACGTCCTGACCGCCCCCTTCCTGACCTCGCCGAAGATCGGGGTGAGCTCGACGGCCATCTCCCTCGTCATGACGATCGCCCAGATCGCCGAAATTTTCGTCATGGCCCTCCTCCTGCCCAAATTCCTGCCCAAGTACGGGATCAAGAAGACGATGATCATCGGGGTCCTGGCCTGGCCGGTCCGGTACGTCATCTTCGCCATCGGCGGCCCGGCCTGGCTCGTCATCGCCTCCCTCTCCCTTCACGGCTTTTGCTACGTCTTCTTCTTCGTCGCCGCCTACATCTACGTCGATACGATCGCCCCGGCCGACATCAAAGCCTCGGCCCAGAGCCTGATCGCCGTCGTCATCCTCGGGATCGGGAACTTCGTCGGTTCGAACTTCGCGGGATGGATCCAGAAGATGTTCACCACGGCCGAAGCGACGAACTGGCGGAACGTCTTCCTTGTCCCGATGGCCCTGACCCTCCTTTGCGCCGCGGCCTTCACCGCCCTCTTCCGGGAAAAGAAGATCATCCCCAAGAATGTCTGAAAAAACGGCAACGCGGTCGGAACTTCGGGAATTGGGGATCGAGTCCCCCCGTAAAAAAAGCGGGGACGGATTTGGAATTCTCCGGAATTCCGTACCCGTCCCTTTCCGAGGAGAAATAAGATGAAAAAGAGAACTTTGGGCGTCGGGATCATCGGCGGCGGGTTCATCGCCCGCTTCCACATCCGCTCCTGGACGGGGGTGCGCGGCGCGGACATCGTCGGCGTCTTCGACCCCGACGCGAAAAGGGCCAAGGAGGCCTGCGCCATGGCCCGCGAGCTCGAGGTCGGACCGGCCAAGCCCTATGAGTCAATCACGGCCATGGTCGCCGATTCGGCCATCGACGCCCTGTGGATCTGCTCGCCGAACTACACCCGGACCGAGGTCATGGAGGAAATCGCTTCCGCCGTCCTCCGAGGCAAGGGCGAACTCGTCGGCGTGGCCTGCGAAAAGCCCCTCGGCCGGAACGTCAAGGAAGCCAAGAAGATGATCGAGCTGGCCCGAAAGGCCGGCCTGCTCGACGGCTACCTCGAAAACCAGGTCTTCGCCCCGGCCGTGACCCGGGGCAAGGAGATCGTCTGGACGAGAGGCGCGGCCATCGCCGGCCCGCCGTATCTCGCCCGGGCGGCCGAGGAGCACAGCGGCCCCCACATGCCCTGGTTCTGGGAAGGGACCCTCCAGGGTGGCGGCGTCCTCAACGACATGATGTGCCATTCCGTCGAGGAGGCCCGGTTCATGCTGACGCCTCCCGGGGCGCCCCGGGACGTCCTGACCCCGGTCAGCGTCACGGCCTATGCCAACTGCCTGAAATGGCAGGAGCCCAAATACGCCGCCCTCCTCGCCAAAAACAGCGGAGGGAAAACGGATTACCTCAAGCGTCCGGCCGAGGACTTCGCCCGCTCGCTCGTCGAGTACAAGGACAAGACCGGCAAGATCCTCGTCGTCGAGACGACGACCTCGTGGTGCTACGTCGGGGCGGGCCTCCGCCTGTCGATGGAGCTCCTCGGTCCCGAGTACGCCCTCCAGATCAACACCCTCGACGCGGACCTGAAGGTTTTCTTCAGCCGCCGGGTCAAAGGGAAGGCCGGGGAGGACCTCGTCGAAAAACAGAATGCCGAGATCGGCCTCATGCCCGTCGTGGCCGACGAGGGGGTCGAGTACGGCTATGTCGACGAGAACCGGCACATGGTCCGCTCGTTCCGGAACGGCCTCCGCCCCGAGGAGAACTTCGGCGACGGCCTGGCCGTGACAGAGCTCCTCATGGCCGCCTACCTGAGCGCCGAGACGGGCCGGACCGTCCCCTTCCCGCCCAAGGGCCTGGAGAGCTTCGTCCCGGCCGTGGCCCGGGGGGCGTGGAATCCCCGCACGAAATGAAGTTGGATAGGCGGCTTCCCTCGGAACTCGAAGCGCAACGGCGGGGTTTCCTCATCACGTTCCGGCCGTTCCCGGACGCGGGCCTCGTCGCGCATGGGTGTGTATCCTTCCTCAGAAGCAGGGTCTATCGGCACATTTCGCCGGGGAATTCCCCGGGAATAAGGAGTGAACATGAATAAAACAATTCTTGTCGCAGTTTTTGGGACGATGCTGACCCTGTCCATCCCGGCCTCGAAGGCCAGGCAAGCCGGGACGCAGCTGCGGGACTTCGCTCCCGAGGTCCGGGCCAAGGTCGAGGCCGCGGACTACAAGGCCGTCCGGATTAAGAAAATCCCGATCGCCTCGGAGGCCTGGACGTTCCGGCGGTTCACCTTCGCCGAAACCCTCCGGAAGCTCAAGGAGCTGGGGATCGAGGCCGTCGAGGCCTATCCCGGCCAGGCCCTCTCGGCCGACATGCCGGGGGCGAAGTTCGACCACAACATGACCGCGGACCAAATGGCCAAGGCGAGAGAGATGCTCAAGGCCTCGGGGGTGACGCTCTACGGCTACGGGGTCGTCGACCTCGGCCGGACCGAGGAGACGATGCGCAAGGTCTTCGATTTCGCCCGGAAGATGGGGATCCGGACGATCGCCACCGAACCCCGGGAGGCCGATTTCCCCCTCCTCGAAAAGCTCGTCAAGGAATACAACATCCAAATCGCCATCCACAACCATCCCGAGCCGACCCGCTACGCCAAGCCCGAGGCCGTCTTCGCCGCCCTCCAAGGCCGGGACTCCCGGATCGGTTCCTGCGCCGACACCGGCCATTGGATGCGGGGGATGAACGACCCCCTCGTCGCCCTCCGCCTCCTCGAAGGCCGCATCCTTGATGTCCACCTCAAGGACCGAAGCGGCTTCGGGACGGAAGGGGTCGACGACGTCCCCTGGGGCGACGGCACGGGCCGGATCCGGGACGTCTTGGCCGAGCTGACCCTCCAGGATTACGACGGCTACCTGACCATCGAATACGAGAACGAGAAAGAGGTCATGGATCCCGTCCCGGCCGTCCGGAAAAGCGTCGACTACGTCCGGAGCGTGACCTATTACCAGGACTACACCCAGATCTTCCGCCGGGCCGGACGCCGCTACGAAAAGCACGGCTGGAACCACTACGGGCCGGGCCATTTCGAAGTCGACGAGAAGACCGGCGTCCTCAAGGGCCAGGGCGGGATGGGGCTTCTCTGGTACAAAGAGAAGCTCAAGGACTTCGTCCTCGAATGCGAGTTCAAGTGCTCGACCAAGACGACGAACTCGGGGATCTTCCTCCGCGTCCCCGAGGTGCCGACGAGCGACGACTACGTCTACCACGCCATCGAAATCCAGATCGACGACCGCTCCAAGGGGATCCACCACACGGGCGCGGCCTACGACATCGAGGCGCCCAAGGTCGAGGCCTCCCTCCCCACGGGCGAGTGGAACCACTTCAAGATCGAGTTCCGGGGGAACCATCTCAAGGTCGAACTCAACGGCAAGGTCGTCCTCGATTGGGAGGCCAGGCCGGGCGGGAAAGTCCGCGACCTCGCCCCGGAAGGCTACATCGGGCTCCAGAACCACGACAGCCAGTCGCCGCCGTACTTCCGGAACATCTATCTCAAGAAGCTCTGAGCGGCGGGGCTAGCCTCGCGGGGAGCCGCGCCGGACGACGGCGACGGCGTCGATCTCGACCTTGGCCTTCATGGCCAGCCCGGCGACCTGGGTCGTCGCCCTGGCCGGGAAGGGGGCCTTGAAAAACTCCGCATAGACCTTGTTCATCGCCCCGAATTCGGCCATGTCCGCGAGATAGACCGTGCATTTCACGACGTCGTCGAGGGAGGTTCCGGCCGCCTCGAGGACGGCCGCCAAATTCTTGAGGACCTGGCGGGTCTCCGCCTCGATGCCGCCCTCGACGAGCTTTCCCGTGGCCGGGTCGGTCCCAAGCTGGCCGGAGCAAAAGACAAAGCCTCCGGCCGCGATCCCCTGGGAATAGGGGCCGATGGCCTTGGGCGCCTTGTCGGTCAGGATTTCCTTCTTGACGCCCTGGCCCTGGGAAGCGGCGGCGACGAAAAGGGAAAGGGCGGCGGCCGGAAGGGCCAGGCCAAGAATGCTCCGCGTCTTCATGATGCTCCTCCGGAAGAGGGCTCAGCCCTCCATCGAGATCTCGGCGAAATCGAACCAGTAGCCGTTCTGGGAGACGGCGTTCATCTCCGCCTGGACGATGGCCTGGTGGCCCTGCTCGATCTCGACGAACCGGGCAAAAAGCGCCTGCCCCTCGGGCGGAAGCTGTTTGACGACGCCGATGTAGTAGTTGCTCGTTTCGATTTCGACATCGAGAGCCCGCTTGAGGAGCCGCATCTCCCCTTCGGAGGCCTTGACGGCGACTTTCCCCTGGAGCGAGCGGACGCCCTCCTCGATCCGGGCCCGCGGCGGGACGACCGTGTTCAGCTCGACGGCCGTGACCCGGCCCGCCCGTTTCCATTCGGCCAGGCGGTCCTTGAGATATTGGACATGCTGCCGTTCTTCCTTGGCCGGGGCCTCGAAGATTTTTTTCCCGGTCTCGTCGGCGCAGGCCCGCACGGCCTCCTCGTAGACGCCGACGACGCGGTTTTCGTACTGGAGGGCCGTCTTGATGGCTTCTTCGATGGTCATGATCGTCTCCAAGATTCAGGATGCGTCGGCCGCCGGCGGTCGCGCCGGGGGAATGATTTTACCCGACTCGGCTTGAAAGTCCAAATCGCCCGGGGCTTTTAAGCCCATCTCAAATCGAGCTTCTTGCGGTTCAGGGCGCAATCCCTCAAGTAAAGATTGATGAGGTTCTGGTAAGGCATCCCAAGCTCGCTCGCCAAGGCCTTGAAATAGGACACCGTCGCCTTGTCGAGCCGGATGGTGATGGGCTGCTTGAGTCGAGGGATATAGGGATTCCGCTCGCCCTTCATTTTCTCGAAATCGTAATGCCGTCTCATGATTTCACCTTCGACCCCAATAGACCTTGGCTTCCTTCCGATTCGCCTTTCGCGCCGAGATGATCCGAATCACGGACTCGCTCTCCCGGAAACAGTGGCAGACGACGAGCGCCCGGAGGCGATAGCTCAGTCCGAGCATGAGGAAATGATCCTCGTCCGCCGAATGGTCCGGGTCAAAGAACCGCCTGGCGTTCTCATCATAAAAAACCGTCTGCGCCTCCTCGAAAGAGATGCCGTGCTTTCGCCGGTTCGACCGATTTTTTCGTTCATCCCAGACGAAATTGATCCCGTTCATATGTACAGTGTAAATATTTAGCCGTCGTTCGTCAAGATCCGCTCCCCTCTCACTTCAGGAACAGTTCGATGACCGGGACGGCGACGTCGGGGGGCTTGACCGGGAGGCGGAGGATGACGGCGTTCGCCTCCTCGCGGCGCTCGCCCGGGAGATAGCCCATGTAGCCGAGGTCGCGAGGCGTTTTCGCGTCGCGGAAGGCGATTTCGGAGGCGTCGTTGAGGAGCTGGGCGTATTTCACCTTGCCGCCCAGGCCCTCGAGGACGATGGTTCCCATCGGCCATTCCAGGACATGGACGTAGAGGCGGCGGGCGGCGGGGTTGTAGGTGAAAAGGCACCGCTCGGCCTTGGCCAGGCCTTCGGGCGCTTCCGTGCAGCCGGTGATCGACCGGTCGTGGAGCTTCATCCAGGCGCCGATCCCAGCGAGCCGGTCCATGGCCCGGTCGTCGAAGGTCCCGCGGGCGGTCGGCCCGACGTTGAGGAGGAGGTTCCCTCCTTTGCTCACGGTTTCGATGAGCATGAGGACGAGCTGGCGGACGCTTTTCCAGGTCGCCTCGTCACGGTGGTAGCCCCAGCTTCCGGAGAACGTCTGGCAGGTCTCCCAGGGCACCTTTTGCCCGTCGACCTTGACCCATTCCCGGGGCATGTACTGCTCGGGCGTCCTGAAGTCCCAGCCTCCCGGGACGTCGAGGAGGTCGAGCCTGTCGTTGACGATGATCCCCGGCTGGAGCTCCCGGATCATCTTCAGGAGGCGCTCGGAGTCCCAGTCGGCCCGTCCCTTGCCGTCCTTTCCGGGGAAGGAAAAGTCGAGGAACAGACAGTCGATCTTCCCGTAATTGGTCAGGATCTCCCGGACCTGGGCGAAGAGGTATTCCCGGTACTTGGCCATGTCCCGGTTCTTGGCCTTCTCCCGGAATTCGGCGTTCCCGGCCTGGGGATGGTTCTCATCGACCGCATACTCGGGATGGTGCCAGTCGATGAGGGAATAGTAGAAGCCGACCTTGAGGCCTTCGTCTCTCATGGCCTGGACGAGCGGGGCGATGAGGTCTCTCCCGTAGGGCGTCTTCGTCGCCTTGTAGTCCGTGAATTTCGAATCGAACAGGCAGAAGCCTTCGTGATGCTTCGTCGTGACGACGAAATATTTCATCCCCGAGGCCTTGGCCGTCCGGGCCCAGCCCTTCGGGTCGTAGAGGTCGGGATTGAAGTGGTCGAAATACTTCGCGTACGCCTCGTCGGTGAGGCGCTCCCGGTTCTTGACCCATTCATGGCGGGCCGGGAGGGCGTAGAGCCCCCAATGGATGAACATCCCGAAGCGGGCTTCCGTCCACCATTTCATCCGGACCTCCTTTTGAGCCGGGGTTTCCCGCCCGTCCGCCGAAGGGAAGGCGACGGCGACAAGGACGGCGAGGAGAAGGGCGAGTTTCGGGATCATCGGTCACCTCCGTCGATGGATGACGGTCGGGCGATTAAAGCCTATCCGGACGCCGGATTTTTTGCAAGCTGGATTTGATATCATGGGAAGGATGCCGTCAAGCCTGATCGTCCGCGAAGTCGAGGCGAAGTCCGTCCTCAACAAATCCAAGATTTACGATTACTGCGTCAACGCCTATACGGGCTGCCAGGTCGGATGCCGATATTGTTATGCTCGTTTGTTCATCCCCCGCTATTCGGGACACGCCGAGCCGTGGGGGACGTTCGTCGACGTCAAAGTCAACGCTCCGGACGTTCTTCGGCGCCAGCTTCGCCGCGGAAAGCAAGGAGAGGTCTGGGTGTCGTCGGTCTGCGACTGCTACCAGCCTCTCGAAGCGAAATATGGGCTGACCCGGCGCTGCCTCGAAGCCCTGCTCGAGGTCCAATGGCCGGTCCGCGTCCAGACGAAATCCGTTCTGGCCTTGCGGGATCTTGACCTTTTCCGGCAATTCCGCGACCTCGAGGTCGCCTTCACGATTGCGACCGACGACGAGAGGACGGCCCGGCTTTTCGAGCCGCACGCTTCGCCGGTCTCCGAGAGAATCGCCGCCCTGGGCCGCCTCCGCGAGGCGGGCGTCCGGACGATGGCTTTCATCGGGCCCATACTCCCCGGAGATCCGGCCCAGCTCGCCGACGCCCTGGCGGGGAAAGTCGATCGCGTCCTCGTTGACCGGATGAATTATATTGACCAGCTTCGCGGCTTCTATGAACGGAACGGCCTGAACCGGGCTTCGACGGAGAAATTTTTCCGGGAGATGAAAGAACGCTGCGCTTCGGAGTTTGCGAAACGCGATATTCCCTATGAATTGTTGTTCTGAATCGGATTCGTTGGGCAAAAGAACCTCCCATGAGAGCAACCGTGAAGCAGAACCGGCTTTGCAAAGAGGGAAAAGCGACTTGACAAATCCGTATTTTTTCCTTACCTTCATAGTAAGGAATCATAATCCTTACCGAGGACCGACATGTATCGTGCAAAGGTGACATCCAAAGGCCAAGTCACGATTCCCAAGAAGGTCCGCGAACGCATGGGCGTCGCCGAGGGTGAAGAGGTCTATTTTATTGAAGATAAGGACGGTTTTCGAGTCAAGAAAGCCGTCAGGAAATCCCCCTTCGACGACTGGGTCGGTTATCTCCGGGGCAAGACGAGCGGTCTGTCCAGCGACGAAATCGTCGACGCCTTGAGGGGCCGATGATAGCCGCCGTCGATACGAATATTCTCTTGGACCTTCTGATTCCCGATGAACGCTATCGGACGTCATCGAAGGCTCTCTTGGATTATCATCACGAAGCCGGGCGGCTCGTCATATGCGATCTCGTTTATGCCGAATTGTCGTCTCAATTTCCGACGAAGCTCGAAACCGGCGATTTTTTTCATCGGACCCGAATTCAAATCCAGCGGGTCTCGGAGGACGCCCTTGACCAGGCCGGCAGGATGTGGAGGGTTTATATCTATCGAAAATCGACGCACCGTTTTTGCCCCTCCTGCGGAGAGCCGTTGGAAAATTCTTGTACGCGCTGCAAAACTCCTCTTCTTGGTCGACAACATATCATTTCGGACTTTGTCATCGGGGCTCATGCGTTCATTCAAGCCGACATCCTCCTGACCAGAGATAAAGGCTTCTATTGGACGTATTTCAAGGATTTGAAGATCGCTTCCCCCGCCTGACCGGCCCGGCCCGGCGTCCTTGACGCGGCCGAATCCTAGAATATAGAATGGCCGAAGGAATCATCCATGACCGCCTCCATCATCGTCATCCTCGTCGTCATGGTGGCCGCTTACACGGCGGCCAAGGCCTCCAAACTCAGCGTCGAAATCAGCATCCTGGCCTCGGCCCTGGCTGGCGGGATCGCCGGGGCGTTCGTCAAGACGCCGCCTCTCGGCGAGCTGCCCCGCCACCTCGTCGAAGGCGCCTTCCCCTACCTCGACGTCATCCTCGTCTTCTCCACGGCCACGATCTTCATGGCCGTCGTCAACGCCTCGGGCGGGGTGGACTACGTCGTCCGGGGGACGATCAAGGCCTTCGGCGGCGTGCGGCCCCTGGCCCTCTTCGTCCTCATGATCATCGTCCTCATCCCCGGGGCCTTGACGGGAGCGGGCTCGGTCTCGCTCCTCGTCGTCGGGGCGCCCGTGGCCATGGCCCTCCGCCATCTCGGCGTCCCCGAGCGCCGCGCGGCCGCGATCCTGTTCATCGTCGCCGGACTGGCCGCGGCCGCCCCGCCGGTCAACATCTGGGCGATGATCCTCTGCGCCGGGACGGCCATCCCCTACGTCGGCTTCACCTACACCCTGGGCATTCCCGTCCTCGTCCTGGGGACGTTCACGATCTACGCCCTCGGCTGGAAGAAGGTCGGCCATGTCGACCGGGAGACCGCCCTCAAGAATCTGCCCGAGGTCCCGCCCGGGATGATCTGGTGGCGGGTTCTCCTGCCGTTCCTCGTCTTCTTCGGGATGGTCGCGGCCTACCGGATCTGGCCCTTCGGGACGCCGATCTTCGGCCTGCCCCTCCAATTTTCGGCCGCCGCCGTCGCCGCCCTGCTCGTCAGCCCCAAGCGGATCGCCTTCCTCAAGCTCTCGGCCGAGACGATGAAGAAGCTTCTCCCGCTGCTGGCGACGATGATCGTCGTCGGGATGCTCCAGCAGATCATGACCGCCACGGGGGTGCGGGGGCTCGTCTCGTTCGCCGTCATCAGCACGCCCCTCGTCCTCCTCTACATCCTCCTGGCCGTCATCATCCCCGTCAGCGAGGGCGTCCTGACCTACGGGGCGGCCGCCATCCTCGGCATCCCCCTGATCTGGTTCTTCGACTCGATCGGCCTTCACGCCACGGTCGCCATCGCCGGGCTGTCGATCCTCTGGCCGCTCGGCGACGGCCTGCCGCCGACGGCCCTCATCGGGCGGTTGAGCGTCATGGTCTCGGATTACAAGGGGACCTACGGGTCTTTCCTGAGGCAGACCTGGCTCCCCTGGATCGTCATCACCGTCGCCGGAATCCTGATGGTCGTCTACAGCGCCAAGCTTTCGTTCCTCGTCCGATGGAGCATGTGAGGAGCCGGCCATGAACGTCATCATGATCCTCTACTATCTCATCACGGCCTTTATCGTCGGCGTGTTGGCCTGGAACTTCGTCCGGGAGAAAAAGAGCGCCAACGACATGCTCCTCTATCTCCTCGTCATCCTCCCGCTCGTCCTCCGCCTCCTGCGGGTGAAATAGGTGCGGCGATGAAGAACCCGAAAGCCGTCAAAATCGTCCTGGCCGTCGCCGTCGCCGCCCTGGCCGTCGCCGGGGGGCTGCCGCTCCACAAACACCGCCGCTACCGGATGCCGGTCGTCGCCGGCCCCGGGGTGACAAAGGTCGTCAAGCTCGGCGATTTCGCGCCGCGGCTCAAGGGTTCGAAGGCCGATACCGACGTCTTTGTCCTCGAGGGGCGCGAGCCCGGCGGGAAGGCCCTCTTCATCGCCAACACCCACGCCAACGAGCCGGCCGGCCTCCTGGCCTGCCTCATCCTCATCGAGAACGCCGTCGTCGAGAAGGGGACGCTGTACGTCATTCCCGTGTTCAATGCCTCGGCCTCGCGGAACACCAAGCCCGGGGACGGATACCCGCTCTATTTCGACATCCCGACGGACTGGGGGGCGAAGCGGTTCCGGATGGGCAACCGCGACGCCTCGCCCCTTGAACAATGGCCCGACCCCGATGTCTTCATCCACTACCCCGACCGCCAGCTCCTCTCCTATATCGACATCCGGAACACGAACCGGACCTGGCCGGGACGGGCGAACGGCCCCCTCATGGAGAGAGTGACGTTCGCGGCCATGGAGCTTCTCCGCAACCATAACGTCGACGCGGCCATCGATTTCCATGGAGCCGAGACGATGTTCCCGGTGACGAACTGCATCGTCGCCCCGGAAAAATCCTCCAAGATCGCCACCCTGGCCTCGATGACGGTCAAGGCCATGGAAGGCTTCGACAGCCACGTCGAGCCCTCGCCCAAGAATTTCCGCGGCCTGTCGCACCGGGAGATCGGGGATTTCGCGGAGACGATGCCTTTCCTCCTCGAGGCGCCGATCCCCTTCCTCGACCAGCCGACCGGCCCGAAGACGGTCAAGCTCCTCCTCGACGGAAAAGACCCCTTCCTCCTGAGCCTCGCCAAGAAAAAGAAGCTGTTCGTCCCCTACGACGAGGACGGCTGGCCGATGGAAAAGCGCGTCGGGCAGCACCTCTCGACGGCCCTCGAAATCCTCCGCCAGTTCAGCAAAAGGAACGCCGAGCGGTCGATCGTCATCAGCGGGGCGCCGCGATACGCCGATCTCGTCCGGGACGGAGTCGGGAAATACTTCCACGATCCGGCCAAAGCCGACCCAAAATCCATCTATTATGAATAGGGGGACAGGTCCACAATTCCCCCATTTCGCGAAATCGAATGAGAAGATATTCATAACAGGCCGGGCGAAGGCAAAAAGATAAACTCAGAAGAGCGAGGAAAAAAAAGTCGCCATGAAAACAGAAAAAACGCAAAAAATCGGGAAATGGTGGACCTGTCCCCCGATTTTACTGTTTGCCGCGGCTGTCTGGCAGTCGGCCTCGACCGCTCCCGCGCCGTCCGCCTTCCCCGATATCGACCTGCCCAACGACAACTGCACGGTCATCATCGTCGGCAAGGACGCCTCGACCGACGGCTCGGTCATGACGACCCATACGGCCGACTGCGGGAGCTGCGACTGGACGTGGCGCAAGGTCCCGCCGGCCGACCACAAGCCCGGCGAAACGCGCAAGATCCATCACATCTCCCAGATGAGGACCTGGCCGCCCAAGGAGGGCCTGAAGTGGGACCTCATCCAGAGGGACTTCACCGGCCTCGAGCTTCCCCAGCCTCCCCACACCTACGGCTACATGCACGGCGTCTTCGGCTACATGAACGACCAGCAGCTGGCCATGGGCGAGTCGACGATCGGCAATGTCCGCAAGATCAGCAACTCGACCCAGGCCCCCAAGATGGACATCACCATGCTGACCCTCCTAGCCATGGAGCGCTGCCGGACGGCCCGCGAGGCCATCCGGCTGATGGGGGAGCTGGCCGAAAAACACGGCTACGGCTTCGTCGACGGCGGGGAAATGCTGGCCGTGTCCGATCCTGACGAAGTCTGGATCTTCGAAATCATGCCCGTCGGACCGCTCTGGACGCCCGAGAGCGGCAAGCCGGGGGCGGTCTGGTGCGCCCAGCGCGTCCCCGACGACCACGTCTCGGTCTGCCCCAACGAGTCGCGGATCGGGGAGATCGACCTCGCCAATCCCGACTTCCACATGGCCTCCGAACATGTCGTCTCCTTCGCCGTCGAGCAGAAGCTCTACGACCCGGCCTCCGGCAAGCCCTTCAATTGGAAAAGGGCTTATTCCCCGTCCGAGGGCAGCGCCGCCTCGTCCCAAGGCCGTCGCCAACGGATGTGGCGCTTTTTCGATCTCGTCGCCCCGTCGCGCGGCTTCAAGCCCGAAACCGAGAACATGGACTTTCCCTTCTCGGTCAAGCCCGACCGGAAGCTCTCCGTCCAGGACGTCATGGCCCTGACTCGGGACAAGTCCTACGGAACATCGTTCGACCCCGTCAAGGGAATCCGCGGGGGCCCGTTCGCCAATCCGAATTACTGGGCCAACACCCGGAAAATCAGCGTCGCCAACGCCGAGTACACGACCGTCACCCAGTGCCGGGCGGGATACTCGGACATCGTCGGCGGCCTCGTTTGGCTGGCCTGGGGCGCCCAGGACACCTCCTGCTACATGCCTTTCTACGCCGGCGTCTCCGCCATCCCCAAGTCCTTCAACGTCGGCGACCATTGGGAGCTCAACCGGGCCTCGGCCCGCTGGGCCTTCGACTACACCGATTTCCACGCCCAAGTCGTCTACAGCGCGGCCATCGAGGACATCCAGAAAGCCCAGCGGGAATGGGAGGTCGGGGCTCTGACAAAGATCCCCGAAATCGACAAGCAAGCCGCGGCCCTCATCGCCCGCTCCCCGGCCAAGGCCGTCGAACTCCTGACGCGCTTCTCGAACGACAACGCCGAGAGGGTCGTCGCCGCCTGGTGGGAGCTAGGCGACAGGCTCCTCGTGAAGTATAATCACTTCGGCTTCTATGACCCCGAGAAAAGAACGCGCGGACGCGGCCGGACGCAGCCCGAGGTCTGGGAGAAGGCCGTCCGGATGGTCGATATATGGAGCGAAGCGACACGCTGAAATCAACGGGGACATGATCCGAATTCTCCGGAATTCGGATCGTGTCCCCCATCTCAAGGAGGCCTCATATGGTTCTTAAAAAACGATGGCCCGCTCTCGCCGCCGGGGCCGTTCTCGTCTTGGCGGCGGCCTATGCCCTCTTCCTTTTCCCCGGCCGGAGCGAGGGCGAAGAAAGCCTCGGCTACGACGCCGACCTCGCCCACACCCTGACCCCCGACCGCGAATCCTGCACGGTCATCATCGTCGGCCAGGCCGCCTCGACCGACGGCTCGACGATGACGACCCACACGTGCGACTGCGGGACCTGCGACTGGACCTGGGGCCATGTCCCGGCCGCCGACCACAAGCCCGGGTCGATGCGGAAGATCTACCACATCAACCAGTATACGACCTGGCCCGAGGGCCCGAAATGGCAGGTCTACCAGGCCAAGGGCGACACCGGTTTCGCCATCCCCCAGGTTCCCCGGACATACGCCTACCACCATGGGATGTTCGGCTACATGAACGAAAACCAGGTCGCCATCTCCGAGTCGACGATCGGCACGGTCCGCAAGCTCGTCAACAACACCCCGGCGGCCAAGCTCGACATCACCATGCTCTCCCTCCTCGGGATGGAGCGTTCCCGCACGGCCCGGGAGTGCATTCAGATCATGGGGGAACTGGCCGAGAAATACGGCTACGGCTTCAACGACGACGGAGAGATGTTCGCCGTCTCCGACCCGAACGAGGTCTGGATCTTCGAGATCATGCCCGTCGGCCCCCTCTGGACCCCCGAGAGCGGCAAGCCCGGGGCCGTCTGGTGCGCCCAGCGCGTCCCCGACGACCACGTCTCGGTCTGCCCCAACGAGTCGCGGATCGGCGAGGTCGACCTGGCCAACAAGGACTTTTTCATGGGGTCCGCCCACATGGTCTCCTTCGCCGTCGAGCAGAAGCTCCACGACCCGGCGAGCGGCAAGCCCTTCAGCTGGAAGAGGGCCTACTCCCCGGCCGAGGGAAGCGCCGTCAGCAGCCAGGGCCGGAGGTCGCGCCTGTGGCGGTTCCTCGACGTCGTCGCCCCTTCGCTCAAGCTCAACCCGGCGACCCCGAACATGGACCTTCCCTTCTCCGTCAAACCCGACAAGAAGCTCTCGGTCCAGGACGTCATGGACCTGACCCGGGACAAGTCCTACGGAACGATATTCGACCCCGTCAAGGGCATCCGGGGCGGCCCGTTCCAGAATCCGAACTATTACCCCTACACGAGAAAGATCAGCGTCGCCAACGTCGAATACACGAGCCTCGTCCAGTGCCGGACCGGTCTCCCGAACGACATCGGCGGCATCGTCTGGGTTGCCTTCGGCCCGCAGGACACCTCCTGCTACATCCCCCTCTACGCCGGCATGACCGCCGTCCCGAAGTCCTTCACGATCGGCGACCACTATGTCTTCAACCGGGCCTCGGCCAGGTGGGCCTTCGACTACGTCGATTTCCATGCCCAGGTCGTCTACAACGCGGCCATCGAGGACGTCAAGAAAGCCCAGCTCGAGCATGAGGGCGGCGCCGTCGGGAGGATCGCCGAGATCGACAAGCAGGCCCAGGCCCTTTACGCCAAGAGCCCGGCCAAGGCCCGCGAGTATCTGACCAAGACCTGCATCGACCAGGCCGACCGGATCGTCGCCGCCTGGTGGGAGCTGGGCGACAAGCTCCTCGTCAAGTACAACCATTTCGGGTTCTACGACAGCGAGAAGCGGACCCGGGCCCGCGGCCAGGCCCAGTCCGAAATCTGGCGCAAGGCCGTCCAGATGGTCGATGTCTGGCTGGAGTCATCCCCTCAGCCCCCGGCGAAAAAGTGACGGAAGGAGTGTTCCGATGAAAAAACGCGCTGTCTTCTTCTTTTCCGCGGCATTCGTCCTGGCCTCCGGCCTCTTCCCGGGCCAGAGCGAAGTCCCCAAGGCCCAGCTGCCGGTCCTGACGACGTCGGCCGGCCAGTCCAACGACGTCAACGCGTTGAACATCGTCCTCGAGGAGGCCGAGATCCTTTACGATTACTGCGACGTTCCGACCTTGGAGATGCTCCAGGGAGGCGTGGGCCTCGGCGACAAGGAATCGGCCGCGGGTTTTCACGTCGAAGTCACGACCGACCTCCAGAAGTTTCCCAAGGGCACGCCCTACAAGACGGCCATCTTCGCCATCGGAGCGAGCCTCAAGGGCATGGGCGCCTCCGGCCTGACGGTCGACAGCGAGGAGGCCCGGGTCAAGAAACTCGTCGATTACTGCAAAAAGAACAAGATTTTCGTGTTCGCCGTCCATCTCGGGGGCGAAGCGACCCGGGGCCCGGCGGGGAGCGACAACGAGCGGATGATCGACGCCGTCGCCCCCTTCGCCGATGGCCTCGTCGTGGTCAAGGACTCGAACAAGGACGGCCGTTTCACGAAGATCGCCGAGAAAGCCAAGATCCCGCTGACCCAGATCGATTACACCCTCGGCCTCGTCG
>VGJF01000026.1 GCA_016867585.1 Candidatus Aminicenantota bacterium
TGTTTGAGGTCCACCAAACCGGAATGGTGGGCCTTTTGCGCCGCCAGATTGCTTTTTCGGTCGGGATATGTCCTCCGATAGTATTCTCCGTAGCCTTCAAACGCCTTCCGAGCTTGGTCGAATCGCCCCAGTTCGGCGAGAATATACCCCGATATTCTGTCCGTGTGGGCGGCCATGTAATCTTGCTCGTATTTTTCAGCGATTTTTTTCAGGGCGGCGAATCCCGACAGGGACTTCTCCAAGCGCCCCAGAAGAATGTCGTAGAAGCTGATGAGCCACAGAGCCTGCATTTTGTCGGTGGGGACGGCCCGGGACAGGTATTCCTGCAGCCAACGGGACGAAGCGTCGTAATCTTCCCTCAGGGCGAAAACATAGGCTAATCCGCGGTAGGCGCCGTCCCAATCGGGCCGAAGGTCCAGGGCTTCCCGGTACCTCGATTCGGCTTTGTCCAGCTGTCCCATATAGACGTAGAGCTCGGCCAGCGAGTCGACCGGATTGGGATCTCCGGGTTTGGCCGCGATATAGCGCTTGAAGACGGACTCGGCCTTCTCGAATTCCCCCGTCCTAGCGTAGGTATATCCCAGCATGTTGAGCGCGGGGCCGTAGGCCGGGTCCAGGCCGAGCGCCTTCTCGAATTCAGGCCCCGCCTCGGCATACCTTTCATAAGAATAATGATGGACTCCCAGCTCGTAATGGGCGAATTTTTCCTGGGGATATTTTTGGGTCAGCTCCTCCAGAATTCGCCGTTTTTTCTCCGGATTTTTTTCGATGACCGAGGCGTATTCCGCCTCGATGAAGAGGCGCTCCTTTTCCGTGGCCTTGGCGGAGAACGCCTTCGCCTTTTCTAGGGCCTCGTCACGGGCTTTCCAATCGACGAGCTGATATTCGGCCTCGGCGAGATATCGGTAAGCCATGGCGAAAGTCGGATCCAGGGCGATGGCCTTTTCCAGGAATTTCTTGGCGTCCGAAGCCAGCAGGTTTTCGACATCGTCCCGTCCCCGGAGGAAGTAGTTGTAGGCCTCCATGGAATTCGTCGTGAGATCGGAGATTTTCGGCAGGGTCGTCTCGATCTTGAGCAGGGGACGACCGATGCCCCGCGAGATGGAACGGCTGATTTCGTCGATCTGCGACCGGAGAATGCTGTTGAGCCCCTCGCCCCGGGCGGAAACGCTTTTTAAAACCTCCCTCGTGCCGACGTCCAGGACCTTGACGTCCGAAACGAACGTCTCCCCGGCCTTGCTGAAAAAACCGACGACGACGGCTTCGATGCCTTCCTTTCGGCAGACCTCGAAGCCGGCCTCCTCGTCGAAGACAGCCGCCTCGGCTTTTCCCGCCTGCCGCAGAAGGTCCCTCAGCCTCTGCCAGGAGGCCACCCGCATGTGCTTGGACTGCTCGAGGCTGGTGATGAGGAGATTGGGGATCGTCTCCCGGAGGTAATCCAGGCTCGCGTCGCCGGTCTGGTTCTTGAATCCGAGAACGGCCACGGTCCGCTTCGCGCCCTCGCTTTCCGGAATGAACTGCCAAATGAGAAAGGCGGCCATGGCCAGGAGGACGACGACCGCCGGGATCCAGACTTTCTTCGACGGCATGCGGACCGTGATTTGTTTCGAGGTCGAAGTCTTGCGCAAGGGAAGCGGAGTCGCCGTCGTCGGCTGGGCTTTTTCGATGCGCCTCAGCTCCGCCGCCAGGTCGTCCGCGTTCGGGAATCGCTTTACCCCGGCCTTGTCCAGGCATTTCAGGACGAGTTTCCCGAGGTCGTCCGGAATCTGGGGATTGAACTTCCGCGGGTCCGGCGGCGGTTCGCTTTTTTGTTTGACGGCGACACTGAGGGGAGTCTCGCCCTCGAAGGGAAGCCGCCCGGTCAGCATCTCGAAAAGGACGACGCCCAGCGAGTAAATATCCGATCGGGTATCGGCTTCTTTCCCGTCGACCTGCTCGGGGGACATATAGTCGGGGGTGCCGATGAGCACTCCAGCCCCCGTGATCCCCTTGGCCTTGACCGAGCGGGCGATGCCGAAATCCATGACCCGGACTCCGCCGTCGCGGTCGATCATGATGTTCTGGGGCTTGAGGTCGCGGTGGACGACTCCCGCACGATGCGCCTCGGCCAGCCCTTCGGCGGCCTGACGGGCGATCGTCGCGGCTTTGCCGACGGGAAGGGCGCCGATCCGGTGGATGAGGCTTTTCAGGTCTTCGCCCGAGACGTACTCCATGGTGATGTAGTACGTTCCGGTTTCTTCCTCCCGGCCGAGGTCGTGCATCCGGCAGATGTGACGATGGGAGACGGTCCGGGCCAGCCGGAGTTCGCTCCGGAAGCGCTCGATCGTGCCGGAGTCGGCGGCGATGTCGGGGTTGAGGAGCTTGAGGGCGAGCTTCTCCTTGACCTCCGTGTCGAAAACTTTATAGACGCGCCCCATTCCGCCCTTGCCCAGCTCTTCGATGACTTGGTAGCGGCGGGCGAACGTCGTACCGGGGGCGATTTCGCGGAGGGGTTGAACCAGCGTTTGGGCCGACGAAGCAGGCGGAGACACGCTGCCGGCTTGGAGCGGGGCGGCGCATTGTCCGCAGAAGTGAGTTCCGGCCGGGTTTTCAAATCCGCAACGGGGACACTTCATAGCGGATTCTCCCTTTCTTCCCTTGAAATTCCGCCGTTTCTTCGCCCCGGAGTATAATTCCCGATTTTCGGGAAGTCAACGCCGCATTGACCTTCCGACATCCAATCGTTAAACTCGAGCGGCATGTATCTTCCGGGTTTGCTCTACGACCTGGCCTTCGAATGGATGTTTCGTGGGTTGAGGCGAGCCGTCATCTCGAGGGTCGAGAAAGGGGGACTCCATCCCTGGCTCGACGTCTGCTGCGGGACGGGGAGCCAGTTTCGCCCGCTCGCCGCGACGTCGAGGCCGGTTGCCTCGGTGTCGTCGTCTCCCGTCCGTTGCTCTAAGCCGTGACGATGCCGAGCGGTTGGCGGGTCTTCCACCGCCCTCGGGTGAAATCGGGGAAATCGACGGGCATGCTTCGCGCGGCGAGCGACTTCTCGCTCAAGGCCACGACGGCGCTGATCGTCGCCCCGTCGTAGACGTCGGAATCGGTGGGTTTTCCTTCCCTCAGGCACTGGACGAGGCGGTAGTCCTCGATGAAGTCCATCCCTCCGTGGCCGGCGCCCTTGGCCTTCTCCTCGAGCGAGGTCAGGAGCGGGTGCTTGTACTTGTCCGCATACTTGGAGAGGTCCTCCCAGCGGTGCGGTTTCTCCGACATCCCTTCGATGTAGATTTTTTCCTCCGGGTATTTTTGGGCGAGGCCCTGGGTGCCCTGGATCAGGATCTTCCGGCTGTACGGCCGGGGGGAGTTGGTGTCGTGGACGACGAGCACCGTCTGCCCCTTGTAGGCCTTGAGCAGGGTGCTGACGACGTCGCCCAACTTGTAGTTCGTTTTAGACCGCTCGTGGTCGGGGCCGTAGCGCTTGAGGGCCTCCTTCCTCAGGCCGAGGGCCGGGCTGCTCATCGAGACGAGATATTCGAACTTGTTCCCCCGGGTGATGTCCATCCACTGGGCCACGGGACCCAGGCCGTGGGTCGGATAAAGGTCGGCGTTGCGCTTCATGGAGAATTTGAGCCGCCAGTCGTGAGGGTAGTAGAGCTCGCCGAACTTGTACTCCCGCAAGTCGTGCAGATACCCGCATTCGGCGTGGAGAAGGTCGCCGAAGAGGCCTTGGCGGACCATGTTGAGGAAGAGGAGCTCGGTCCTGTCGTAGTTGCAGTTCTCCATCGTCACGCAGTGCTTGCGGTATTTTTCCGATGTCTCGACGATCTTCCAGCATTCGTCCAGAGTGATGGCCCCCGGGACTTCGGTGGCCGCGTGCGAACCCGTCTCCATGGCCTTGACGCAGACCGGGACGTGCCACTCCCAGGGCGTCGCGGTGTAGACGAGGTCGAGCTCCTCGGTGTCGCACATCCGCTTGAAGTCTTCGATGCCCTTCGAATACCCGATCGGCTTGGGTTTGCCGGCCTTTTCGCAGCGTTCCTGCGCCCATCGGATTCTCTCCTCCCGGATGTCGCAGACGGTTTTGATCTCCACGCCCTCGAGCCTCAAGAAGTTGTTGAAATGGCCGCCGCCCTGCATGCCGACGCCGACGAATCCCACCTTGACGGTCTCGAGGGGAGGGGTGACGAGATGGTCGACCGCCTGTCCCCGGATCCGGCGCTGCGGCTCGCCCGCGGTGGCGCCCGAAGCCAGAACGCCCAGGGCCGCGCCCAGCCCGGCGCCGCCCTGCTTCATGAAATCCCTGCGGTTCAGACGATCGCTCATGGGTCCTCCTCTCGGCCGGTCTTTCACGCGGGAGAATAATTCGGGGCCCGCGGCGTGTCAAGGGCGCCAAAAGCGTCTTCACTTCTGCGGACCGAGATAATTTCCCCAATCGTCCGCGCCCAGCGCGAAGCAAGATGGGGCAGGCGGACCGCCGGCGGGCTTTTAGAGTCTGAAAGTCTAACGTGTTATGGGATACGGGGGGAGCGGACGAATGGCTCCGGGCTGACCGCCGTCTCAGGGAAAGCGGCGAGGATGGCCCGGTCCCAAGTCAGGAGGGGAACGCCCAACTGTTTCGCCAGGGCGACGAATTCGCAGTCGTATGCGGACAAGCGGCTTCGGCTCGCCAAGTCAAGGATGGGCGCGGACGGAACGTCGAATTCGTCCTCTTTCAACAAGTCCTCGGCTTCTTCCATGAGAAACACGGCGGCTTCCAAGTCGAACGCTTTTTGCCGCAAGCCCACAGCGAGGACGTTGCGGAATTCGCTTTTCCAGAGGAGGGGAGCCGCCCAATGGGGATCCCTCTCGAAAACCTGTTCGGCCGCTTCGTTCTTATCCCCTGGGATAACGAGAGCGGCGATGAGATTGGTATCGACGACGATCAAAGACGGCCTTCTTTTTTGGCTCGGTCGATCATAGACAACGGCATCGAAGCGCCCCCGAGACGTTTCCGCAAGGCTCGGATAGAGGCCAGAACGTCCTCCGGACTTCTTCGCCCGGATCGAAGTTTGTCCTCGAGAAGGGCGATGATTTCGCTGTTCAAGCTTCGCCGGTGGCGTGCGGCGCTTTCCTTCAGACTTTCGTACAGCTCGGACGGGATTTTCTTGAGGGTGATCGTCGTCGCCATATTTCCTATTGGTTCCATTATGGTTGCTTTCGGCTATTTTGTCAATAGGCGGCCGTCGTCATTCGCCATAGAAAGAGAGGCATCCGGCCCGATTGTCTTCTCATCTTTGGGGGGGCTAGCGAGTCGATGGGATCATTAAATAGACGTTTCCGGGCGAAGTCATAAATTCTATGACATTCGTCTCGGGATTCGACGTCTTGATGGGCTTCCCAGAGGCCGTCACCTTCATCGGGCCGGCGGCTCGGACCCGGCAGGCCGTCCCGTTTTTCGAGAAAATCGTCGCCTCCTCGACCCGGCCGCCCTTCCACCGGAGACTCACTTCGAACCCGCCCCGGACGCAGAGACCTTTGACCTCTCCGTCCGGCCACGATTCGGGCAACGCCGGAAGCAGGGCGATCTCGCCCTCGTGCGACTGGAGAATCATCTCGGCGATCGCCGCGGACATGCCGAACGCCCCGTCCACCTGGAGGCGGTTCGAGCAGATCGAGAAAAGGCTCTCCGTCGTGTAATTGCGGACGGCGTAGGCGAAATTCTCCAACGCTTTGGCCCCGTTTCCAAGCCGGGCCCAGCAGGCCGCCTTCCAGGCTGAGGCCCAGCCGTTGCCGACGAGTCCCCTTTGTTCCAGAACGACTTTGCTTCCTTCGGCGAACTTCGGCGTCCGGCGGGGCGAGATTTCGCGCCCGGGGAAAAGCCCCCACAGCCCGGAAATATGGCGGTGGCTTTTTTCGGACTCGTCCCAGTCTTCGAGCCATTCCTGGAGATTGCCCTTGCGGCCGATCCGCATCGGCGCCAGGCGAGCCCTTGCCGCCAGCACCTTCGCTTTGAACTCGCCGTCGACTCCCAGCACGTCGGCCGCCCGCGCCACGGCCTCGAACAATTCTCTCAGTATGGCCATGTCGATCGTCGATCCGGCGCAGATCGAGGTCCCCGTGACGAAGGTCGTGATCTCGTCGAAGAACTTGGACGCGCCGGGGACGGCGGGAAAATTCTCGGGCGAGGTCGAGGGATTGGTCACCAGCCATCCGTATTTCGGGTGGGGGACGAGGAAGTCGAGGAAGAACTCGGCGCTCCCCTTCATGACCGGGTAGTTGGCCTTGAGAAACTCCTTGTCGCCGGTGAAAAGATAATGCTCCCAAAGATGCGTGGCGAGCCAGGCGCCGCCCATCGTGAACGTCCCCCAGCTCGGCCCGTCCATGGGCGCGGCCACGCGCCAGAGGTCGGTATTCTGGTGAAAAACCCAGCCGCCCGCCCCGTAGTGCTCGCGGGCGACCTGGCTTCCCTGGCCGGTGAGCTCGCGGATCATGGCGAAAAGAGGCTCGGCGCACTCGCTCAAATTCCCCACCTCGGCCGGCCAGTAGTTCATCTCCGTGTTGATATTCGTCGTGTACTTGGAATCCCAGGCGGGATTCATGTCCTTGTTCCAGATGCCCTGGAGGTTGGCCGGCTGGGTTCCCGGCCTGGAGGACGAGATGAGCAGATACCGCCCGAACTGAAAGACCAGGGCGGCCAGGGCCGGGTCGTTCGTCCCGTCGAAATTCTTCAGGCGCTCGTCGGTCGGCCGCAGCGAATACGGCGTCGCCGGGAAAGTCATCGAAGCGCGGCGGAAGAGCCGGCGGTGCTCGGCGACGTGGGCCGTCTTTATCGCCTCGAACGATTTTCCCGTCACGGCCTTGAGCGCCGCCTCGACGCGCCCGGCCGCATCGCCGCCGACGTCGCGGTAATTCACGAAATTCGTGGCCGCGGCGATGACCAAAGTCACGGCGTCGGCATCCGCGACCTTAAGTTCGTCCCACTCCAGGCTCATCATCCCGCCTTCGGGAAAGGCTTGGAGCCTCGCTTCATAGCGGAGCTTCCCCTCCACGCCCATGTAGTCGGCCGACTTGCCCCGGACGACGAGTCCGCTCGGCGGCGCCCCGTCCATCCGGAAGTAGTCCGTCGCGTAGTTCGAATGGGCGGTATTCCTCTCCCCTCTGAGCTGGGCCGTGAAGGAGATTTTCCCCTGCGTATCGGTCGTGAGCCGGACGACGATGACTTGGTCGACGGGGCTGGAGAAAACCTCGCGCCCATAACGAACTCCGTTCCGGATGTAGCTCGTCGTGACAACGGCGGTATCGAGGTCGAGCTCGTGGCGATAGTCACTCACTCCCGCACTGTCCGCCGCCTCCGCGCCGCTCGGAAATTGAAGAATCAAATTGGCCAGGGGCTGGTATTTCATCTGCTCGACCGGGTAGCCCATGAGATGCCGGCCGAAAAGGATGTGGGCCATCTTGGTGTTTCCGTCGAAGACGAGCTTTTGAATTTCCGGCAGATGCTTGTATCCCCCCTTGACCGCGGTGGAGTACGGCCCTCCCGACCAGTATGTCTCTTCGTTGATTTGGATCTGCTCCGCGTCGGTTTTGCCGAAGACCATCGCCCCGAGGCGGCCGTTGCCGACCGGAAAGGCGTTCTCCCATTTGTCGGCCGGATGGGCGGACCATAGGACCGTCGCCGGATCGGACGCTTCGACCGAAATTCCGCCGCCGGAGGCCGCCAGCGCCGCCGTGGCCAGTCCCGCCATCAAGAAAATTCCCGCAGAGAGCTTTTTCAAATTGTTTCTCCGCCGGGGAAGATAAATGGCCGTCTGCCGAATGTCAAGAAGGCCGATGACGGGCGGTCCGCCGCACTGGGCGAAACGCGTTTCAGCGAGGCTGCCGGCAAGGCCGTGAAGACGCGGATTTTCATGGTCGAACCTCCTCAATCTGTGGCCGGCTTCAGGATGTTCGACGCCCGCGGCTGAGAATTCCGAGGTCTCTCAGCCAGGACTCGACGGTTCCCCAGTAATCCACCCGCGATCCGTCCGGAAGGGCCAGCTGATGGTCGGCGTCCGGAAGACGGACGAGCGTGAGGAGGCCGGACTCCGCGGCCGGGAGGGATTCGAGGACCCGGAGCGTTTCGATGAGCGGGACGGTCCGGTCGCGCTCACCCAGGATCCAGAGCGTCGGCGTCCGCAGGCCGCGCAGGGTTTCCAGGGGGTCGTAGCCGTGGATGATGATGAACGGGCTCCGGCGTTTGCCCAATTCCTCCTCGCCGACGTCTTTTTCGGCCGCGCCGGCGAGCAGGCCGTAATGGGTCATGAAACCGACGCTGACGGCCGGGCCGGAGAGGACGACGAGGAAACGGACCTCCGGATTGTCGGCCGCGGCCTTGGGCAGGATCCATCCCGCCTGGCTCCCTCCAAACAGCCCGAGGCGGGCCTTGTCGACTCCCCGATGGGCGGCCAACGCCGCCAGGGCGCGGTTCGCGTCGTCAGCGAGCTCGCCGATCATCGCCGGGCTGTTGACGGGTGTGATATCACGGTAACGGCCGGTCGATTGCCCGACGCCGCGCTTGTCGTAGATGAGGACGGCCATCCCCATGGCCGCGAGTTCCTCCGCGCCTTCGCGAGAGGCCTGGCGGTCGAGCCGGCCGGAGCCGTGGACGATGACGACGCCGGGGACAGATCCTTCGGACACTTTTGCCGGCATGAGGATCTCACCGGCGAGGACCGCCCCCTTGGCCTTGATCCGGATGGGAACGGGATCGGGGAGAGCGGTTGTTTGGAGGGCGCCGGCGAACGTCGCGGCCGGAGCGAGCGCCGCTCCGGCCATCAGCAGCGCGAAGAGAAGCGGCCTGGATTTCATTTAACGGTCAGAGCCTATTATGGCCGCGGGCAGGTGTCAAGAATGATGTGTTATAATAGAGATGCCATGATCTTCGACCGGCGCGCCATTCCCTACATGATCATCGGGGGGCAGGCCGTTCTTCGCTATGGGGAGCCGCGGGCCATAAAGGACTACGACTTCAGCTCCTTTTTCAGCCTCGCAAAAAAGCGGTCCACCTCGTTTTTGGCCTTGTTGACAAGGTCCCGGTTCGGAGTGCCGGCTTTCACGATCGGAAGAGCCGCTTTCACCAGGATATTATCCTCGGCCTTGACCACCGTTACCGTCAAGTGGCTCATTTCCGTATCCTCCACGCCTATACCTTCCTTCGATATTTGGGACTTGTACGGGCCCCGGACCCTGATTTCTCCGGCTTCTTTATCGGCCTTTTCAAATCTGAAGCCCAGATTGATGAGCGCCTGTTCGCAGGCCTCCCACACCCGGTCGTAGGTCTCGCCTTCGACCGGATAGGTCTGTTCGCCCAGCGGCGTCCAGTCTTGCGCGATGGACTCATCGCTGATGGCGCCGGCGCCCGGAACCCATTCCTTCGCCCTGGGACCCGTCGCGCAGGCAGGTAAAAAAACAAACGCGGATAAGAGCACGAACCATATGGCTTTCATTTCCCTCCTCCTTCCCGGTGATGCGCTCTGAATTCAATCTAAGTCCCGCCTCGGCGTATGTCAAGCGCTTGAGACTCGACCGCTCGCCGGGCCCGCGCCTGGATCAGCCCGAAAGGCCGGCCGTCCTATCGGCCTGATATGATCATGGTTGTGGAGGCGAACCTCGGCCTCGATGAGCTTTTGGACGCCCTCCGTTCACGATCGCTTGACATGACAGTCCTCGGCGGTTATTTCTATGAAGAGGCCGGATTTTCCCCGAAACCGGCCTGCCGCGAAGAGGTTTGATCACCGCGGGCGCGGACGTGAAGGCCGGGGCGGACTTAAACGTCAGGAACGCCAAGGGCCGGACGGATATGGGGGAACTTTAAAAAAGGGACGGGGGGCCGCCCATTCCTCGTCCCCGCGGCTTTCGCGGGATTTCATGACGTTTGCGAGGCTATCGACAGCCGGCGAAAAGGCCATGGCCCCGACATCGCGCAAAAGGCGGGAAAACGCAATATCGGCGCCTCGAAGTGAGAAAAAAGGCGGACTCCGAGCGTCCCTCTTAATAGGGAGAGGACTAATGGGCCATCGGACAGCTCGGCATCTCGCCGTTTCCGCGGCCTTCGTTTTCGGGGCGGCCGCCGCCCTTCCCGGAAATTGCGGCTGGCGGGAGAACAGCCCGGCCGCTGTCTTCGGAGCCATGCTCGAGGGCGAGAAGGCCGCGGCCGAGGGGAATTACGCGCCGGCGATGGAGCGTTTTTCCCTCGTCCTGGGGGAGGCCCGCAAATGGGGAAGCCATCGCCTCGAATCGCATTGCCTCAGGCGGCTCGGCGACATGGCCTGGAACAGGGGTCGGATGGCCGACTCGAGGGCCGGCTACGAAGAGGCGGCGGGCGTCGCTCGAGCCCGGGAATTGACGGCGGCCGCCGGCGACCTCGAGGCTTTGCTCGAAATCCACCGGCTCTATGCCGAAGGAAAAGCCCTGAGGGACGACCGAAGTGATTATCCGGGGTCGATCTCTCGTTTCGAGGAGGCCGTCCGTCTGGCCCGGCGGATCGGGAGCCCGGATCACGAATCGAAATGCTTGAGGCAGCTCAGCGCGAATCACTATTACCTTGGGGACTACGGCCGTTTCCACGAGACGAGCCGGGCGGCCGGGGCCATCGCCGAGGCGAGGAACAACCGCCGGGAAATGAGCTATTGCCGCAACAACATCGGCCTGTATTACTATAAAACCTACGACTACTCCGCCTCGCTGGGCCATCTCTCCGTCGCCGTCCGGCTGGCCGAGGGCGAAGACGACAAAACCCTTCTCTCCGAGGCGATCACGAACATCGCCGCGGTCTATTACGACGTCGGGGAAACCGAGAAGGCCCTGGAGTATCTCCGGAAAGCCTTGAGCCTCGACCTCGAAATCGGCCACGAGGCCTATCGCGTCGTCGACCTGAACAATCTCGGGAATGCCTACAAGAGCCTGAAGATGTCCGGGGACTCCATCGCGGTTTTCATGGAGGCGCTCTTGATCGCTTGGCGCGGCGGCGACCGGGGCCTGGAGTCGACGATCCTGAACAACCTCGGGGATGCCCTGTCCTCGGCCGGACATCACGACCTGTCTTTGAAAGCCTTCCGGATGGCTTTTCGCCAAGCCGGACTCGCGAAGAACCGGCCGATGCTGAGCCTGTCCTTGAACAACATCGCCGACGGCCTCCGGCTGAAGGGGGACCACGCCGCGGCTGTCGATCACTACATCCGGGCCCTGGCTTCACTCGAGGCCGGTTTCGAGGCCAAAATTCTCTGGGACGTCCATCACGGGATGGGCCGGTGTCTGGCCGAACTCGGGGACGACGGAAAAGCCGGGGAGCATTTCCGCCAGGCCATCGAGGTCATCGAGAAGGTCCGCGACTCCATCGAGGACGACGCTCTCAAGATCTCGTTCAATCGGAACAAATTTCCGGTCTACGAGGATTACCTCCGTCTCCTTCTCCGGCGCCCGGCCGGACGGTCCGGGGAGGATGCCTTCGCGGACGTGTTCGCCCACGTCGAACAGGCGAAGTCCAGGATCTTTCTGGAGGGCCTTGCCGATTCGAGGGCCGTCTCCCGGAAGGCGGAGGGCCCCGCGGCCGGTTCCGGGACGGCGGCCGCCCTCGCCGTTCCGGAGACCGTCCGCCTCCCCGAATTGCGGAGGGACGTTCTCAAGGACGACACGGCGATTGTCGAATATTTTCTGGGAGACGCGACGTCGGTCGCCCTGACGATGACCGGACGGACGGCCCGGATCGACGAGATCCCCGGCAAAAACCGGATCGAGGATTCGCTCCGGGCGTTCATCAAGTTCATCGGCCAGAAGAAGGCGCGTCCGTCCGAGGGCTTGGCCGCGGGCCGCCGGATCATGGACGAGATCCGGTTCCCCGCCGACATCCTGGAACGCGAGAACATCGGGAAGCTCGTCATCGTCCCCGACGGGATCCTCCATTTCCTGCCGTTCGAAACCCTCGCCTGGGGCGGGGGAGGGGAGATCCTGTTGGACAGGTTTCAAATCTCCTACGCGCCTTCGTCCTCGGCCCTCGCCAGGCTCGCCGGGCGGCGGAGCGAAATCGCCAAGGAGAAGGGATTGCTGGCCGTCGGCAATCCCGTGTTCTCCGAAAAAGGCGGCCGCGAAGAATCACGGAACGACGGCTGGCCGGCCGAATCCGTGAAGGGCGAGATCCGGAATTCCCTCCCCTTCTCCAAGGATGAGATCGCCCTGGCGATGTCCATGTTCCCGGCCGGCGAGCGGACCGTCCTCGAGGGCTTCGAGGCGAATGAGGCCAATCTCAAGAAGCTGGAAAAAAGGCGGTATCAGGTCATCCATTTCGCCTGCCACGCCCGCCTGGACGGGGACGTTCCCCTGCGATCGGTCCTGGTGCTTTCGGGAGTCTCCGAATCCGAGGACGATCTGCTTCAAATCAAGGAGATCCGCGATATGCGGCTGGCCGCCCATCTCGTCGTTTTGTCGGCCTGCCAGACGGGACGGGGACGCCTGGAGCAGGGCGAGGGGGTCATGGGGCTGCCGCGGATATTTTTCTTCAACGGGTCCTCCTCGGTCCTGTCGACCCTGTGGCGGATCGAAGACAAGCCGACCTCGGTCTTCATCGGCAAATATTTCGGCCGCCTGTCCCAGGGCTTGTCCAAGGCGGAGGCCTTGAGAAGGGCCAAGCTGGACATGCGGGGAAGCCGGTACGAGAACCCCTATTTTTGGGCCGGCTTCATCCTCTCCGGGGAGGGGGAATCGCCGGTGTCGTTCCGTTAAGGGCGGCGGGGTTCCTCGGCCAGGCGGACTTTGAGCTCGAGCTTGAGCGGTTCGGCGCCGCGCAGGCCCCGGCCGACGAGGACTCCTCCCCGGCCGGGATAGCCGCGTCCCATGCCGGCCGGGCCCATCCCGCCCATTCCCGGACCGCCCATCCCGCGGCCGGGGACGACGAAGTCGAGCTTGGGGGTATCGATTCCAAGGCCGACGAAGGCGCCCGGCTTGGCCGCGGCCGCGAAGGGCGCGTTCTCGGCTTTTTCGAGGGGAACGGACAGCTCGTAAACGAACAGGCCGGGGCTCCGGACGACGGCGAGCTTGAGGCCCGGGATTTCTCCAATCTTGAAGCGAGCCTTTTCGTCCCGGCCGGGTCCGATGACCTCGGCCTCCTCGAGCTGTTCCCGGGCGGCGTCCCTGCTCCGTTTCCGGTCTTCTTCGCCGCGGCCGGGAAGGCCCTGGAAATCGCTCCAGTCGCGGGCCAGCGGATACCGGACGCCCCAGATCCTGCCCTTGCCTCCGGACGGGTCGAACCAGACGATGAGGCCCGAGCGCATGATTTGCCCCATGACCCGGGGGTCGGCCGCGCGGAGGGCGAGGTAAAGGAATCGGCCGTCGTTCTGGAGGCCGAAGGAGACGTTCATGTCCTCGATGTCATGGAGGCGCCCCTGCCAGTCGTCGAGCCGGCCGTCGACGGAGATTGCGTTGTCAGCCCAGCGGCTTTCGACCTCCAGCGTTCCGCAGGAGGAGAGGATTAAAAGGGCGGCGAAAAGGGCGAAGGGGATGGGGGAGGTCAAGCGCGCTTTTTTCATAAACGGACTCTCTTTGTTTAGACAATTTTGTCTTTTCATCCTTTGCCCCCATGGCTGACCGTATCACAGTTTCCATTTCGAGATAAAGAACGGATGAACGGCTGAGTCACCCCCCACCTGTTGTCTCAATATGATATTGGGTCTCATTTGTTCCTGGCGCGGACATCCGAGACCGTCTTGCATTCGGGGGCCGAATCCGATAAAAAGGGGGAAAAGGAGACCGAAGACCATGCTCACCAAAAACCGCACTCGTCTCGGCTTTGTCGCGGGATTCTCCGTTTTGGTCCTGATCGGCGTTGGCTGCGCGCCGAAACCGGAGCCGGCAACCTTCGTCCTGACGAACGGCAAGATCGTCACCCTGGACCCGGCCAAGCCGGAGGCCCAGGCCCTGGCCGCCCGCGGCGATCAAATCGTCGCCGTGGGGACGGTCAAGGAGATTCAGGAATACGTCGGCGACGCGACCGAGGTCATCGACCTCGAGGGGGCCCTGGCCACACCCGGCTGGATCGACTCCCATCTCCACTTCATGAGCATCGGCCAGGCCAAGCTCAACCTCGACCTGACCAAGGCCCGCAGCTGGGACGAGATCGTGGCCATGGTCGGCGAAGCGGCCAAGGCGGCCAAGCCGGGTGAGCCGATCACGGGGCGCGGCTGGCACCAGGAGAAATGGGACAAGGTCCCGGAGCCGAACGTCCAAGGTTTCCCGATCCACGCCGCCCTGAGCAAGGTCTCGCCCGACAATCCCGTCGTCCTGACCCACGCCAGCGGGCACTCCTCGCTGGCCAACGCCAAGGCCATGGAGATGGGGAAGGTCACGGCCAAGACGCCGAATCCGCCGGGCGGGGAGATCGTCAAGGACGCCCAGGGGCAGCCGACCGGGGCCTTCATCGAAACGGCCCAGGGACTGGTCCAAGGCGCCTTGGGCCGGGCGGCGGCCGCGCGGACGCCCGAAGAGCGGAAGGCCGACCAGATGAAAGTCCTCGAGCTGGCCAATCAGGAATGCCTGTCCAAGGGGCTGACCAGCGTTCACGACGCCGGGATCGGGAAGGGGACGATCGACTTCTATAAGAAGGCGATCGACGAGGGGAAGCTTCAGGTCCGGATCTATGCCATGTTGAACACGGGCAACATGGTCCTGGCCGAGAAGGGGGCCGAGCTCAAGGTCACGGGCTACGGCCAAAACCGCCTCACCGTCCGGTCGATCAAGCGCCTCATCGACGGCGCCCTGGGCCCGCGCGGCGCCTGGCTCCTCGAGCCTTACGAGGATTTGCCGACGAGCAAGGGGTTGAACACCGAAGACATCGCCGAGCTGAAGGAAACGGCCCGGATCGCCGTCGAGAACGGATTCCAACTCAATGTCCATGCCATCGGCGACCGGGCCAACCGGGAGACGCTGGATATTTATGAAGAGGCGTTCAAAGCCCATCCGGAGGCCAAGGACACGCGGTGGCGGATCGAGCATTCCCAACACCTGAGCGCGGCCGACATCCCCCGCTTCGGGCGGCTCGGCGTCATCGCCGCGATGCAGGGCATCCACTGCACATCGGACGGGCCTTGGGTTTACAAGCGCCTTGGGGCGAAGAGGGCCGAAGAGGGCGCCTACGTTTGGCGGAAGTTGATGAATACGGGGGCGGTCATCTCGAACGGGACGGACGCCCCGGTCGAGGCGGTGGACGCCATCCCGAGCTTCTACGCCAGCGTGACCCGGAAGATGAAGGACGGGGAGGTCTTTTTCGGCGACCAAAAGATGACCCGCGAGGAGGCCCTCCGATCCTACACCCTCAACGGGGCGTTCGCCGCCTTCGAGGAAAACATCAAGGGCTCGCTCGTCGCCGGCAAGCTGGCCGACGTGACCGTTTTTTCGAAGGATTTGATGACTTGCCCCGACGACGACATCTTGACGACCGAGGTTCTCTACACGATCATCGGCGGCAAGGTCGCCTATAAGAAATAGGGCGCCTCAGTGAATTTCCTTGGACAACAGGATCCTTCGGGTCGGATAGGCGAAAGCGATCCCCTCTTCCTGGAAGCGGCGGAAGACGGCCAGGTTGACGGCCTGTTGAATATCCATGAATCGGGCGTAATCCGGGCTCAGAATCCAATAAACGACCTCGAAGTCCAGGGCGTACGCCCCGAAGCTTGAGAAATGGGCCCGTTCGAACCGGGCGCCGGACCGGCTTTCGATGATCTCGCGGAGGATTCGGGGAAGGGCTTCGAGCTTCTCGGCCGGAGTCTGGTAGACGACGCCGAGGGTGAGGACGACCCGGCGTTCGGCCATCCGCTTGAAATTCCGGATCCGGCTTTTTAAAAGGTCGCTGTTGGCGAAGATGAGCTGCTCCCCCGACAGGCTGCGGACCCGGGTCGTCTTGAGGCCGATGTGTTCGATCGTCCCCCGGAAGTCGTCGATGACGATGAGATCGCCGATGACGAAGGGCTTGTCCAGGATGATGGAGAGGGAGGCGAACAGGTCGCCGAGGATGTTCTGGACGGCCAGGGCGACGGCCACGCCTCCGACTCCGAGGCCGGCCAGCAGGGTCGTGACCTTGACTCCGAGGTTGTCGAAGGCCAGGAGGATGAGCGCCGACCACAGGACGAGCCGGGCGAGAAAGGCGAGGCCGGTCAGAGTCGCCCTGGCGGCCGCCTCATCCCCCGTCTCGCGCAAGCGCCGTCGCTCGACCCAAAAGGAGATCGCCGACGTCCCCCAGACGGCGGCTTGGGCCAAAGCCGCCAGAATCACGATCTTTCCTATGATGACGGAGACTCGGGCCGGAAGAGCGAGGACATAACCCCCGGCGTAAAGCGAAACGGCGAACGGAACGATTCCCTTGATCCCCCCAAGAAGTCGAACGATCATGTCGTCGACGGGGGTGGCCGTTTTCGAGGCCCGAGCTTTGAGGCGGCCGGCGAGGACCTTGGTCACAACGGCCCAAATCAGCCAGACCAGGACGGCCAGGATGAAGGCGAGGAGCCATGTTTTGGCCGGATTGCCGAATATTTCCTTTTCCCAGAACGGCATGGTGAACTCCAGAACGGGCTGCCGGAAGATGCGGCCTCGCTGATAAGCCTAACAAACCACCAGAACAACTGTCAATTGTTATTGCCCTTTCCGGACCGAATGAACAACATGGATTTGTAATAAATACAACAAATTAACATTCTAAGAAATGCGAGAAACGATAATATTGACAACCTAATGATTGTATTATACAATAATTGTATAATTTATATGTAGGAAATAGCCATGTCTCAATCGGAACGTGAACTCGAAAGGATCACAATCCTCCGCGAAAAGCTTCGCCGGCTCGAGCGGGAGATCGATAATCCCTTCGCCGACCAGGAGACCTGCTGCGGACTCACCTTGGCTCAATGCCACACTCTCCTCGAGGTTGGGAAGGCAGGCGAGATTTCGCTCGTCGACCTGGCCGGAACGCTCAACCTCGATACGAGCACGTTGAGCCGGACGGTCCAAGGACTCGTTCTCATCGGACTGGTCAGCCGAGTCCCCAACGAAAAGGACCGCCGCTTCGTCGTCCTCTCGCTGACCGAGCAGGGGAGGAAGACCTTCGCTTCGATCGAAAATCTCTTCAACGAATTTTTTCAGGGCGTGATGGAATTCGTCCCCGAGGAGAGGCGCGACCGGGTTGTCGAGGATGTCGGGCTCCTGGCCGACGCCGTCCGCAGTTACAACGAAAAGACCGGCTGTTGCGGGAGAAGGAAGCGCCGATGAGCTCGAAATTCCGGTCCCGTCTGGAGCAATTCAACGAAGGGTCTTGCGAATGCGGACCGAGCTGCTGCCCCGGCGCGCCGAAAAGGTCCGAAGGCCCCGATGTTCATCGCCCTTACGACGCTCCCTGGGCGGAAGGCCGGATCAACGCCGGAAGGGCCGAGATTCCCGTCGTCGTGACGAAGCTGAGCTTTCGCGACCGGGCCGGGCACTGGCGGGTCCGCTGGGGAATCCGCCGGATGAGCTACACCGTCCCGCCGGGCCTGTATGCCGTCGGCGCTCCCGACGCGGAGTCCCCCGTTTTCGTCTCGGCCAACTATAAATTCAGCTTCGACCTTCTCCGGGCATCCCTCGACGGCCTGAACGCTTGGGTTCTCGTCCTCGACACGCAGGGCATCAACGTCTGGTGCGCCGCGGGCAAGGGGACGTTCGGCACGGACGAGCTCGTCCGCCGGATCGAGGATGCGCGTCTGGCGCTTGTCGTTTCGCACCGGACGCTCATCCTCCCCCAGCTTGGGGCCTCGAACGTCGCCGCCCATGAGGTCGCGAAGCGGGCGAAGTTCCGGGTCGTCTACGGCCCCGTCAAGGCGTCGGACATCAAGGCCTTCATGGGCGCCGGGATGAAAGCGACCCCCGTGATGCGGAGGGTCCGCTTTCCCCTGAGAGACCGTCTGGCCCTCGTTCCCGAGGAGCTGGCCGGAGTCTTTTCGAGGAAAATCGTCCTTGTCCTCGCCGCCGTCTGGCTGGCGGGGGTCCTGGGAGTCCGCTTCCTCCGTTTCGACGGCCCGGCCGTCCTCGGCGCCATTCTCGTCGGGACCGTCCTTGTCCCCCTCCTTCTCCCGTGGATTCCGGGGCGGCCTTTCGCCTGGAAAGGCTGGCTCCTCGGGCTTGCCTGGGCGGCGGCCGTCCTCGCTTGGCGCGGCTTTCCGCCGGCGATGCTCCGGGAATGGGCCGCCGGGCTCTCCTATCTCTTCATCCTTCCGGCCGTTTCCGCTTTTCTGGCGATGGGCTTCACCGGCTCCTCGACCTTCACCTCGCTTTCGGGCGTCGTCAAGGAAATGAAGACGGCCGTCCCGCTGATGGCGCTATCGGGGATTCTGGGAATCGCGGCGACGGTCGCCTCGGCCGTCCTCGGAAAATAGGAGAAAAAAGCCATGTCTCTTCAGTATTTGAAAGACGTTGTCACCCTCCAATACGATCCGGAAAAATGCGCCGGCTGCGGGATGTGCGCCGACGTCTGCCCCCACGGAGTATTCGAAATGAATGGAAAGAAGGCCGTCTTGACCGGCCGCGACCGGTGCATCGAATGCGGAGCCTGCATGACGAATTGCCCCTGCGAGGCGATTTCGGTCCGTCCCGGCGTCGGCTGCGCCTGGGCCATCCTCTTCAGCGCCTGGAAAGCCGAACCCGTTCCCTCCTGCGATTAGGAGGCGTTCTTCTCGATTTTTTGGCGAATGCGTTGAGAATGATCAAACGTTGAGATGTGGCCCAAGAAATTCTCGCGCCTGGAAAAATGGGGGCGGGCGAATTATGATAGGGAAGTCCAGACCGGAGGATGGCATGGCCCCGATCGATCCGCGGCGTTCGGCCCTGGCGGCCGTGGCCGCCTCGCTGGTTCTCGCGGCAGCGATTTCGTGCGCGAAGAAAGAGCCGGCGGCAACCTCGATTGCCAGGGAATCGGGGGCCGCCGACGTCGAGCGCGAGGGCCCTCCCGGAGGACGGGAGGAAGTCATCTTTGCGGGCAGGCTCCTGGCCGGTCAAGGCTACGAGGCGGAGTTCGGCCCGGGGCTGGTTTTCAAGCTCGTCCCGCGGCCTTTCGGCTGGGAGATCGAAGTCGGGGAGCGGGGCCGCCAGGAAAACCTGGCCCGCCTGACGCCGCCCCTCCACGTCTCCCCCAATCCGCGCGAGGTCGAGGGCTGGCATTTCCGGAACGCCGACAACACGGGCCTCAACGAGGCGGGGGAGAAAAACGTCAACGCCCCGGGCGATATCCGGGAATTCATCTTCTCTCCCGAGGTCGGCCGAACCATCCAAGGCTCCGACGCCGACCGGGCCCCCGAAGAAACCGACATCGAAAAAGTTCAAAGCTTTGGCCGGGGAATCTTGAAGATCACCGATTTTTCCCTGGCCGACCTCGAGCCGGGCCGGAAGGCCCGTTTCGCGTCCCTGGTCTTCAAGGTCAGGCTTTCCTTTCCCCGCCGGTGATCGGATTGACGAAAGCCGGAGGGAGGAATATCCTGTCCTCTTTTTTTTGACGAAACCGTCCTTCGGGAGGCCGAGATGGAAAGCCTGCGCGACCGGATCGTTTTCATCACCGGGGCGAGCTCCGGGATCGGACGGGCCTGCGCCCGGGCCTGCGCCCGCGAAGGGGC
>VGJF01000027.1 GCA_016867585.1 Candidatus Aminicenantota bacterium
ACGAGCCCTCTCGACATCACACGCCGCCAAGCCCGTCTTTGGTGATCCTATTTCCCCTATTTTCTCCTTTACATAAGGATAATTAGATGGTATTTTCTCCTTGATTAAAGGAGAATATCGATGAGGGCAACGATCCTTCCGACACGGCTGAAGGAAGCTCTGACCGAGAAACTGGCGGAGTCGCTTGCTGCGCCTTTTCCGGAAGCGACTCCCCGCCTGGTCCACGGCGCCGTCCGTTTCCCAAACAAGGCGACGGCGATCGTCGGGATTCGCCGCGGAGGCAAAACGACTTTCCTCCATCAGCTCCGGCGTGAGCGGTTGGCCGAAGGAACTCCCCGCGAACTCCTGCCCTATCTGAATTTCGAAGACGAGCGGCTGGCCGGCCTCGGGACAAGCCAACTCGGCTTTTTGCTCGAAGAATACGGCCGGAGACATCCCTACGCGCGCGAACGAGGGATCGTGACCTGGTCTCTCGACGAGATTCAGGCCGTCCCGGGCTGGGAGCGCTTCGTCCGCCGGCTTCTCGATTCGGGCCGCGTCGAGGTCACGGTCACCGGGTCTTCCGCGGCCCTGCTGTCTCGCGAGATCGCCACGGCCCTCCGCGGACGGGCATGGGAAGTGCCTCTTTTCCCGTTCAACTTCGTTGAGACGCTCCTTCACCAAGATCGGACGATCCCCACCGATCCAAGCCTGTTGACGGGCGCGGAGCGGGCCCGGACTGAGCGCGCTTTCCTCGACTGGCTGAACGTCGGAGGCTTCCCCGAGGCCCAGGGCCTCGATGAGACTTCTCGGGCCCAATTATTGCGGGATTATGTCGATGTCGCCATCCTACGGGATGTCGTCGAGCGTCACGGAGTGAGCAATATCGCCGGGCTTCGCTGGTTGGTGCGCCATCTCTTGCGCAGCGCGGCCGGTCTCTTCAGCGTCGAAAAATTCTACGCGGCGCTGAAAAGCCAGGGAGTGGCGATCTCCAAGGACACCATCCATCAACTGCTTTCCTATCTTGAGGATTGTTTCCTGGTTCGGATGGTCTGGATGGAATCGGACTCGGAGCGACAACGGATGGTCAATCCGCGCAAGGCTTATCCGGTGGATTCGGGATTGATCTCGGTGTTCGATCAAAGCGGTCGCGTCAATATCGGCCATGCGCTAGAAACGGCCGTCCTCATCGAGTTGGAAAGACGACGGTGCGCCGTGACCTACATCCGGACTCCCGGCGGCCGCGAGGTCGATTTCCTGGCCCGCGGAGCGGACGGGAAAGCCGAATTGATCCAGGTTTGCGCCGACGCCAGCGATCCGGAAACGGGAACGCGGGAGTTGGAGGCCTTGACCGAAGCCGGGGCCATATGGCCCCAGGCGCGTCAGCGCCTGCTGACCCTGACGCGAGACGGGATCCCTCCGGACATACCGGAAAGCGTCATCGCTCTGCCGGCTTATGAATGGTTGATCGAGAAACGAACTGAGGGCTGAACGTCAGCCTCTCCCCCACTCACTCCATCCCTATCCCCCGTAGAACCGGCGAACTAAAACCCCGCTTTTCCGGTATAATCACTCCATGCGAAAAGCTTCCATCAACGTCCCGATCGCCCTGATTATCCCGATCATCTTCTCCGCCGGCCTGGCTCTCGCCGTCCCCGCTTTTTCTCCCGCCCAGGCTCCGGCTCCCATCGCCGCCGAGCTTGACCAGATCCTCTCCTCTGTCTTCAAGCCCGACCAGCCCGGCGCGGCCCTCCTGATCATGAAGGACGGCCAAGTCCTCGTCCGCAAGGCCTACGGCCTGGCCGACCTGGAGCTCGGCGTTCCCCTGTCGCGCGACTTTTTCTTCCTGAAAGACTCCCGCAACCGGGTCGAGTTCACCCGCGACGCCGGCGGGCGTCCCGTCGAGGTCCGAATGACCGGAGGCTTCGGTCCCGAGGCCAAGTACGTTCGAACGGCGAAATAGCTTCCCGGCGCCGATTCGGCTCGTAAATCCGCACACCGCTTGACATCCTGTCCCGAAGAGGGGGAGATTTTTAACGAGGCGGCGATTCGAGCAGCTTCCGCCGCGTATAGGGGATGAGGCCGCCGGCGTCGATGATCTCCTGGCGCGCGGGCGGCAGCGGTTCGGTGGCGAATTTCCTGCCGCTGGTTTTATTGATCACCTCGCCGGACTCGAAAACGAGCTCATCGCCTTCCTGGGCCTCGAGGGTCGGGCAAACGACCAGGTTGAGTCCGAGGTTGATGGCATTCTGCATGAAAATCCGGGCGATGCCGCGGGCGACGACGATGAGGCCGTGGCCGCGGATCGTGCTCGCCGCCTGCTCCCGGCTCGAACCGCAGCCGAAATTCTCGTCCGCGACGATGATGCCGCCGGGTTCGATGCCCTTGGACTTCAGTTTCTGGTTGAACTCGGTGCGGTCAAAAAAGCAGTACTGGGGCGTTTCGGTCGGGAGGACCGTGGCCATGAACCGGCCGGGATAGATGTCGTCGGTGCTGATATCCTTGCCGAGCTTCAAGACGACCTTGCCCATGTCAATTCCCTCCTCGCGGGTCCGTAATCACGCCCGTGACGGCGCTCGCCGCGGCCACCGCCGGACTGCAGAGGTAGACTTCGGATTTCGGGTTCCCCATGCGGCCTTTGAAATTGCGATTGGTCGTGGCCAGGGCCACTTCCTCGTCGCCCAGGGCTCCCTGGTGGACTCCCAGACAGGGTCCGCATCCCGGGTTCATCACCACCGCGCCGGCCCGGACAAATTCCGCGACGTAGCCGCGCTCCAGCGCCTGGGCGTAGATCCGCCCCGAAGCCGGAAAGACCAGCATGCGCGTGCCCGAGGCCACCTTGTGCCCGCGGAGAATGGCGGCCGCGGCCTCCAGGTCATCCAGCCGGCCGTTGGTGCAGCTTCCGATCACGACCTGCTGGATGGGCGTGCCGGCAATCGCTTCCACCGGCTTGACATTGTCCACCGTGTGCGGGCAGGCGATCTGAGGCCCCAGCCCGGAGACGTCGATCTCGACGACGCTTTCGTAGACCGCGTCGGCATCGGGCGAAACCCGCTCCCCGAAGTCCGTGACGCCCGCTTCCTCCCTGAGGTAGCGTTCGGTTTCGCTGTCGGCCGGAACAATGCCGCTGGTCGCCCCGGCCTCCACGCTCATGTTGCAGATCACCAGACGGCCGCTCGTGCTCATGTTCCGGATCGTCTCGCCGTGAAACTCCAGGACGCGGAAATTGGCGCCCTTGGCCGTGAGCCTGCCGATCAGATGCAGGATGAGGTCCTTCGGCCCGACATGCCGGCTGAACTTGCCGTTGACCGCCGCCTTGATGGTCGGAGGAACCTCGATATTGAGGGCGACGCCGAGCGTCCAGATGGAGGCCATTTCGGTCGCGCCCACGCCGAACGAGAACGCGCCCAGCGCTCCATGGCTGGTCGTATGGCTGTCGGTGCCCACGATGACCTGGCCGGGCAGAACGTATCCCCATTCCGGCAGGATCTGATGACAGATCCCCCCGCGGTCGCCGCGGATATCGTGGAACCGGGTGATGCCGTGCCGAGCCACGAAGCCGCGGATGAGTTTCTGGTTCGAGGCCGTCTTGGGCCCCTCCGCCGGCACCCGGTGGTCGAAAATGATGGCGATGCGTCCCGGATCCCAGGGTTTGGGCTCGCGGTTCGTGCCCTGGAAGATCTCGTTCAACTGATTGATGACCAGGGCCGCGTTTTCATGCGACATGGCCAGGTCGACGCGCGGCTCGACGACGTCCGACGCCTTGACCGACTTCGCTCCCGACGCATTGGCCAGGATTTTTTCCACAACCGTCATTCCCATGGGCAGACCTCGCTTGTTCGGATTCTAGATGATTCCGTTCTTTTTGAATTCGGCAAGCTGACTTTCGCCGTAGCCGAGGCCGCCCAACACTTCGGCGTTGTGCTGTCCCAGCTTCGGCGGCGGAGACGTAATCTCCGCAGCCGTTCGGTCAAACAAGGCCGTCAGCCCGAAGACCTCGATGGGGCCGACCTCCGGCACATCCACTTTCTGCAGGACCCCCCGGTGCTCGACCTGGGGTTGGCGCAAAGCCTGCTTGAGGCTGAGGATTTCGCCGCTCGGCACGTCCTTGGCGTTGAGGGCTTCCACCCAGTCCGAGGCGCTCTTCTGGATGAGCCGCGCTTCAAGAAGCGGCGTGAGTTCTTTCCGGTTCTTCTTCCGGGTGTCGCGCTCCTGAAAACGCGGGTCGGTCTTCAGCGCCGGAAGCTCCAGCACATCGCAGACGGCTTCCCATTGTTCCTGCTTGTTCGCCGCGATATTGATGAAGCCGTCCAGAGTCCGGAAGGTGCCGCTCGGCGCGGCCGTAAAATTGTCGTTGCCCATCAGCTGCGGCTCCTGCCCGCCGATGAGCAGATTGGCGGCCACCCAGCCCATCAGCGGCATGATCGAGTCGAGGAGCGCGATGTCGATGAATTGGCCCTCTCCGGTCTTTTGCCGGTGGAAGAGGGCCGCCATGACCGCAAAGGCCGCGTTCAGCCCGCCCACGGTGTCGCAGATCGGGAAGCCGGCGCGCAACGGCGACAGCCGCTCGTCGCCGTTGACGGCCATCTCGCCCGACAACCCTTGGATGATCTGATCGTAGGCCGGCTTATCGGCATCCGGACCGGTCTGGCCGAAGCCGGATATGGCGCAGTAGATCAGCCGGGGGTTGATTTCGCGCAGGACCCCGTAGCCCAAGCCCAGCCGGTCCATGACCCCGGGCCGGAAGTTTTCGATCACGATATCCGCTTTCCGGGCCAGGTCCTTGAAGATTTTCTTTCCCTCCGGGCTTTTCGTGTTGAGGGTCACGGATTTTTTGTTGGAATTCTGGGCGAGAAAGCTCGTCCCCATGAGGCGCTTGTTGTAATCGGGGACGATTCCCAGTTTTCGGGCCAAATCCCCGTCGCGGGGATTTTCGATTTTGATCACTTCGGCTCCGAGCAGGGCCAAGTGCAGCGAAGCGAACGGACCGGACAGCACGTTGGTCAGGTCCAGAACTTGGATGCCTTCAAGAATTCTCTTTGTCTTCGTCATGGAACATCCTGTTCATGAACAAGAGACCGGGCCGGTTTTATGGACCCGCCCCGGCATTTCACGTCCGAAATGGGCCGCGACGTCTCGGGCGACGGCGATAATCCCGTGAAGGTCGATGTCGCGGCAAAGCCCGCTGCGCTGGAAGGCATGGACGAGATCCTCGGTGGCCACGTTGCCGGCGGCGACCTTGGTGAAGGGGCAGCCTCCCAGGCCGGCGAAGGACGTCTCGAAACTCGCCGCTCCGGCTTCGAAGGCCGCATAGATATTGGCCATGCCGAGGCCGTAGGTGTCGTGAAAATGGCAGGCGCACTGCACATCCGCGGCCAGGTCCCGGATTTCGCCGAAAAGGCGCCGCACCTGGCCGGGATAGGCATGGCCGGCCGTGTCCGCCAGGCTGATCCGCCGGCATCCCGCCGCGCGGTAGGCTTCCACGATCTCCAGCACGCGCGATTCCGGAACCGGGCCTTCGAAGCCGCAGCCGAAGGCGCTCTGCACCGACATCTGAACCTCGGCGCCGGCCGTCATCGCTTCCTTGGCCACGGCGATCATCCGGCGCTGGGCATCCATGGAGCCCATGCCGGTGTTTTTCCGGCTGTGGGTCTCCGACGCGGACACGCCGAGGCAAAACATCCGCACGCCGCAAGCCAAGCCGCGCTCGACTCCCCTTTCGTTCAAGGCCAGCCCCGAAAAGATGGTTTTTGACCGCGGTTGCGCCGCGAGGGCGCGGAAAAGCTCCTCCGTGTCGGCCGTCTGCGGAACTTTTTCCGGGTTGACGAACGAGCCGAGCTGAATGATGTCCAGGCCCGCCCCGGCGAGGGACCGGATCCAAGCCAGCTTTTTTTCGGTGGGGACCACCTGCTTCTCGACCTGCAGGCCGTCGCGCGGCCCCACCTCGTGAACGATGATATCCGCCACGGCAGATTCCCGGTCAGAGGGCCTTGGCGATGGCCTCGCCCATCTCCAGGGTGGAGGACTTTCCGCCCATGTCGTAGGTGCGGACTTTTCCCTCGCCGATGACTCGAGCCGTGGCGTTCTCCAGCCGGAGGGCCTTGTCCTTTTCCCCCAGCCACTCCAGCATCATTTTCGCGGCGAGGATCGTCGCGATCGGATTGACCTTGTATTGGCCGGCATATTTGGGCGCGCTGCCGTGGGTCGGCTCGAACACCGCGAGATGATCCCCGATGTTGCCCGAACAGCCGAAACCCAGGCCTCCGACCATCTGAGCGGCCAGGTCGCTGACGACGTCGCCGAACATATTGGTGGCCACAAGGACGCTGTAGTTCTTGGGATTCTTGAGCAGCCACATGCAGATGGCGTCGATGTTGGCATCGTCCATCTGGATGCCGGGGTATTCCCCGGCGACCTGCTTGCCGGTTTCCAGGAACAGGCCCTCCGTCATCCGGACGACATTGGCCTTGTGAATGACGGTCACTTTAGGATAGTTGAACTTTTTGGCGTGCTCGAACGCGGCCCGGATGATTCGCTCGCATCCTCTTTTGCTGTTGATCTTGCACGAGATCGCATAGTCGCTGCCGGGAAGCTTGGCGAAGTGGGCGAAGGGCTTGCTGAGCCCGGTCAGCACGGTCCTCAATTCGTCGGGAACCGGGCTGAACTCCACTCCCGCATAGAGGTCCTCGGTGTTTTCGCGGAACACGACCAGGTCGATGCCTTCTTTGTAATTCAGCGGATTGCCGGGATAGGCTTTGCACGGGCGCAGGCAGGTGTAAAGGTCGAACATCTGCCGCATGCGCACGATCGGGCTCCGATACACCAGCCCCCGGCCCTGCAGCGTCGGGATGAGTTCGCGCTCCGCTTCTTTCGTCGGTTTGGACGTGATCGCCCCGAAAAGAGCCGCCCGACAATTCCTGAGGAGATTCACGGTCCGCTCCGGAAGCGCATCTCCCTCTTTGCACCAGAATTCCCAGCCGATGTCGCCGTGTTCATAAACGGCATCGAATTTGAGCGCCTCGAGGCAGATCTTCGCCGCCTCCATGACTTCAACGCCGACGCCGTCCCCCGGCAGCCACGCGATTTTGTAATGGCTCATTCGACCTCCTTATGATTCCAGGTCATTCCGTTATGGAATATGTTCGCGCCGTCCAGCTTCGCCGGCATTCATCCCTCTATGAGCTTTTTATTGGATTTTTTTTAATTTTTTCATTATTATCGGTCTGATGTCAAACGATTTTTTCTCATTAGGTCATTCCAAAAGGTCATAGTCATGGGACATGTCCTTCCTTCCCTGACTTCGCTCCGCTTTTTTGACGCCGCGGCGCGACACCTCAGCTTCACCCGGGCGGCCCTCGAGATGAACGTCACTCAGAGCGCCGTGAGCCGCCAGATCCGTCTGTTGGAGGAGCATATCGGACGCCCTCTTTTCCAGCGCATCAAGCAGAGGCTGATCTTGACGGAGTCGGGAAAGGCCTATTTTATCTCGATCCGCGGGATTCTCCGCCAGGCCGAGGCGGCGACACTTCAGGCCATGGCCTATGGAAACGAAGGCGGCATTTTGACCATCGCGGCCTTGCCGACCTTCGGCTCGCGATGGCTGATTCCCCGGCTCGGCGATTTCACGAATCGATATCCGGACATCCAGCTCAACCTCATCACCAAACTGGAACCGTTTGATTTCATAGACAGCGACATCGACGTGGCCATTCATTTCGGCCGCGACGTCTGGCCGGGCGCGGTTTGCCATCGTTTGATGGGCGAAACCATCGTCCCGGTGGCCGCTCCGTCGCTCCTCGGCGGGAGGGCGGCTCTCGATCATCCTGAAGATCTCCGCGACTTCACCCTTCTCCAGCACACCACCCGCCCCCAGGCCTGGCAGGAGTGGCTCCATGAATCCGGCGTGAAAAACGTCGACGGCCAGGCAGGCCCGCGCTTCGAGCAGTTCTATATGGTGATTCAGGCCGCCATCGCCGGACTCGGAATTGCCGTCCTGCCCAGGTTTCTGATCCAGGAGGAGCTCGGAGGCGGAAGGCTGGTCGTGGTCGTTGATTTGCCGGTCACGAGCAAATATGCGTACTATCTTGTTCATCCCGAGAATAAAGCCGAACTGAAGCGCATTGCGGTATTTCGCGACTGGCTGCTGGAGAAATGCGAATCCGAATAAGAGAAGAAAAAGAGATGCCCAGCGTCGCTTCGCACCGAGGGGCGGCCGCCTTCGCTCGGAATCGGTGGCCGGAATCAGCGGAATACGCAATCCTTTGAGCGCGCCGGCTCGGGCAGGCTTTGGAGACAGAAAACTTTCGGCTTAGACGGATCCTTTTTCGATCAACTCCAGGTAGTGCCGCTCGGCCATTTCCCTGACGCCGCTCCGCTTCAGGGCTTCCTGGAGTTCCGGCGAATCCATGAAACCTTTCATCTTTTCGAACGTATCCCATGTTTCTCCCTCCTTCGTAAAGATGTCCTTATTATCTCCAACGAATTCTTCAAATCAAGAGGTTCGGTTCCGTTCGAGCGTCGCGGGCATGATAGAATGAACGCCGGAGGTGAACGATGTCCTGGATAAGCTCCCTCCTGCTGGTTTCCCTGCTCGCGGGCCAGACGGCCGCTCCGGCCCAGGCCACGGCCCCTTCCGCCCTTCAAGTCGACAAGCTCTTCGAACGCTGGGACAAAACGATTTCCCCCGGCTGCGCCCTGGCGGTCATGAAGGACGGCCGCATTGTCTACAAACGCGGCTACGGGATGGCCGACCTCGACCACGACGTGGCCATCACGCCCGCGACCGTCTTCCACGTCGCCTCCGTCTCCAAGCAGTTCACCGCGGCCGCCGTCCTCCTTCTGGAGCAGGACGGCAAGCTATCTACGGACGACGATGTCCGGAAATTCATCCCCGAACTGCCGGACTTCGGGGCCAAAATCACCCTTCGCCATCTCCTCCACCACACGAGCGGCCTGCGCGACCAGTGGGAGCTCCTCGGCCTGGCCGGCTGGCGCTACTCCCGCGACCTGATCACGGACGAGGACGTCCTCTCGCTCGTCTCGGCTCGACGTCCGCTACGCGACGGCGAACAATTTCCTCGGCCGCCCGGTTTATCCGGAAGCGCGGGTGTTCCTCCAGCGCCCCGCGGCCGAGGCGCTGGTCCGGGTCCAGCGGGCGCTCAAGGAGCAGGGCTACGGGCTCGTCGTCTTCGACGGCTACCGCCCCTGGGCCGTGACCAAGATCTTCTGGGACGCGACGCCTCCGGAGAAGCGCAATTTCACCGCCGACCCGGCCGAAGGCTCGAAGCACAATCGGGGATGCGCGGTGGACCTCTCGCTCGTCGACCTCAAGACCGGCCGAGAAGTCGAGATGCCGAGCCTGTTAAATCGAAGACACGATACGGCCCCATTGTCTTGACACGACTTGACGGCCCGATTTATGCTTCCGAACGATGTTTGGAGGAGAAAACATGCGAGACTCCGGGCCTCATCCGACTGACCGCCGCGCCCTGCTTCGGTTCCTTGCCGCCAGCCCGCTCATGGCGGGCTTCCACGCGCTGCCGCGATGGCTGGAATGGGGCAGACAGGAGACCGACATCATCACCGCGGCGAAGGACGCTCTCGACGTCTTCGACTTCGAGGCCGTCGCGAAGAAGAACCTCTCCCCCGCCCACTTCGGCTATCTCCAAACCGGCACCGACGACGACGCCACGATCGCGGCGAACCGGGAGGGATTCAACCGTTACCAGCTCCGGATGCGGCGTCTCGCCGACATCGGCAAGATCGACATGTCGGTCAAGGTCCTCGGGGCGAACTGGGCCAACCCCGTTTTCCTATGCCCGATTGCCAGCCATTGCGCCTTCCATCCCGACGGCGAGATCGCCGTGGCCCGAGGAGCGAAGGCCGGCAATCACCTCTTCATGCTGGCGACCCCGGCCACGACGTCCGTCGAGGAGGTGAACGCCGCCCGCGGCGAGCCGGTCTGGTTCCAGCTCTATCCGCGAAACGACTGGAACCAGACGCACCAGATGATCAAGCGGGCCGAAGCGGCCGGATGCCCGGTGCTCGTCTACACCGTGGATTTGATTGGAGGCAGCAACCGGCTGACGGGGACGCGCGCCCGGCGGCGCGACCCGGCGACCTGCACGGACTGCCACGAAGGCGGGCTCAACGACAACAGCCGCAAGCCGATGATCGCCGACCTCAAGCCGGCGCCGCCGGCGCCCGAGGCCGGGCCCGCGACGTGGGAGTTCGTCAAGCGCCTGAAGGACGCCACGCCGATGAAGCTCGTCCTCAAAGGCATCGTCACTCGAGAAGACACGGAGCTCGCGGTCGAGCACGGCGTCGACGCCGTGTACGTGTCGAACCACGGCGGCCGGGCGGAGAACAGCCTGCGGTCCGCCGTCGAATGCGTGCCTGAGGTCGTCGCCGGCGCGGCCGGCCGCGCCCCGGTCCTCGTGGACAGCGGCTTCAGGCGGGGCACCGACATCTTCAAGGCGCTGGCCCTCGGGGCGACGGCCGTGGGCGTGGGGCGCCCCTACATCTGGGGCCTGGCGGCGTTCGGGCAGGAAGGCGTCGAGGCGGTTCTGAATATCCTGCGCCGGGAGCTCCAGATGGTCATGCGGCAGGCGGGGACGTCTACGGTCGGAAAGATCACGAAAGCCTCGATCATCGACCGCCGCGGGGGGACTTACTGAATAGGTGAAATGAATTCGATCGAAGATTTTTCGGCTCCTCTGCGCGTCCGCCGCTGCGGCGACAAGGGGCCGGAGGTCGTCGTCCTCCACGGTGACTCGCTCGAGGACATCCGGATCACGCTGAAAATCCATGCCATGTTCGGCGAGGAAGGAACGTCGACCGCGCCTCGCTCCTGAAGGCGGCCGAGCGAAACTAAAGACTCACCGGGGGTTTTTTTCCCCTCAGCGGGCGTCGTGGACGACGCGGCCGCCGACCATGGTCAGGACGACCTCGGTCTTGGCGATGAAGCGGGGCTCGACCTCGAAGATATTCTGGGAAACGACGATGAGGTCGGCCAGCTTTCCGGCCTCGATCGAGCCCTCGTCCTTCTCCCGGTGCATGCCGTAGGCTCCGCCCAACGTATAGGCTTGGACCGCGTCGGCGAGCGAGACCTTATGCTGAGGCAGCCAGCCTCCGGGCGGATTTCCGTCCAAATCCTGTCGGGTCACGGCGATCTGAAGGGCCGGCCAGGGGCTGAGGGTGACGACCGGCCAGTCGCTGCCGAAAGCGAGCCGGCCGCCCGCGTCGAGAACGGCCTTCCAGGCGAAAGCCCGCTGCTCCCGCTCGGGGCCGACATTCTCGATCCAGCTCCCCATCCAGACGGGATCGGGATCCGCGTGGTGGGGCTGAAAGCCGGCGATGACGCCGAGCCGGCCGAAGCGCGGGATGTCGTCGGCGGCGATGTCCTCGGCGTGCTCGATCTTGTTCCGGACGTCCGAATTCCCGGCCGCCCGGGCGGCCTCTTCGTAGGCGTCCAGGGCCAGCCGGATCGCCGCATCCCCGATGGCGTGGGTCGACGCCTGTAGTCCCCTGGCATTGATTTCGGCCACCGCTTTCTTGAACGCGGCTGGCTCCCAGAAAAGCTTTCCCCGGCTCCCGCGCTGGGTTTCGTAAGGATCGAGCATGGCGGCGGTCCCGGAGTCGATGACGCCGTCGAGCATCAGCTTGATGCCGCCGAGGGAAATCCACTCGTTGTCGTGCTTCGCCCGGGCGTCTTCGTAGGCTTTCCAGTCTTTTTCGGTCGGCCCAGGAGAGTCGATCCACATCGTCACCGAGAAGCGCACCGTCAGGCTTCCCTCGCGGCGCAGTTCGTCGAGGAGATCGAGGGCCTCGAATTCCCCTCCCATCCCGTGGACGCGGACGACGCCCAGCCGCGCCGCCTCGGCCAGGCCGCGGCGGAGGGCCGCCCGCGTTTCCTCGGCAGACGGCTCGGGGATGAATTTCGAGACGAGAGAGGAGGCTTCCTCGAGAAGCGCCCCGGTCGGCTCCCCTCTTTCGTCGCGGACAATCGTCCCGTTTTGCGGATCCTTGGTGCCGCGGCTTATTCCGGCGAGGGCCAGGGCCCGGCTGTTGACCCAGCTCGTATGCCCGTCGGCGCAGCGCATGATCGCCGGGCGGTCGGGCACGGCCTCGTCGAGGAATTTCTTGTGGGGCATGCCGCCCGGGAAGGCGGCGTACATCCAGCCGCGTCCCTGGACCCAGGGGGCGCTCGGATTCTCCGCGGCGAACCGCCGGATTCTCTCCTGGATCTCCTGGACCGTCTTCGTCCCGGAGAGGTCGACCCTGGCCAGGCTTGCCGAGCCGCCGACGAAATGGACGTGGCTGTCCATGAAGCCGGGGAGGACGAGCCGACCGCCGGCATCGATGACCTGGGTCTCTTTGGACCGGTAGCGCTTCGCTTCTTTCGCCGATCCGACGTAGAGATAGCACCCGTCCTTGACGGCCGCGGCCTCGGCCCAGGGCTGCGCGGTATTCATCGTGTAGATTCGGGCGTTGGTGACGACGGTCTCGGCGGCCGGCCGCTCGTCCGCGCATCCGGCCGTGAAAAGGATAAGGAAGGCGGCAAGGAGGGTTACGGCGGCTTGGGACTTGGGCGGTTTCTTCTTCGGCATGAACGCCATTATAGCCGATCGCCGACGATTTTTCCTTGAACCGAAGAACGCCTAAAGCGGAGCGGTCAGTTCCCCCGAGGGAGCTTTATACGGATTGACATCGTTCCGAAGCCCGGAATAACATGCCCCCCGGAAGAGAGGTCGCATGAAAAGAATTATGCCGCTCATCGTCCTCGCGATAGCGTTTCCCGGCCAAGCCGCGACGCAGGACTGTCCCAAGCAGAATGTCATCCAGAGCGTCGTCAGCGACATGCCGTCCTTCAAGGAAGTCTCCCCGCTGGATTTCGGCACGATCCGTTCGGCCAAGGCCTGGCTCAGCCGGGGCGGGAAAAAACTGAATGTCCTCCTATCCAACGGCGATTTCAGCGCGGAGGCGATGGCCAACGATTATGTCCTGCCCCTGAAAACAAAGTCGGAATTCATCCTCGTCGTCACCTTCCTGAACGGCGACAAGCCGATCGTCGAGGGCGACTACAGCCCGGCGGCGGGCTATGGGAAGCCGTTCTGGGCCTTTGCCGAGATCCGCGTCCTCGTCGGGCCCAAGGGCACCAACGTCTCGTTCGGCGTCATCGAGGGCAGTGCCCGGCTCCTGTCGATGAAAAACGGCCGAGTCTGCGGGACGTTCAACCTGGCCAAAAAAAACGCGAAGAACGAGATCACCGCCTCGGTCGTCGGCGAATTCAACGTCGAGATGGAGATGTCAAAATTCTAGCCGGTCAGAGGCTCGTGTAGCCGAAAGCGGACTTGAGGGCCGCGACCTTGTCCGTTTTCTCCCAGGTGAATTCGGGAAGCTCCCGACCGAAGTGGCCGTAGGCCGCCGTCTTCTTATAGATGGGCCGGCGCAGGTCGAGCATCTGGATCATCCCGGCGGGAGTCAGCTGGAAGATTTCGCGTACGGCTTTCTCGATATCCGCCTCCTTGACCCGCCCGCCGCTGTGGACGTTGACCATGAGGGAGAACGGCTCGACGACGCCGATGACGTAGGCCAGCTGGACGGTGCAATGGTCGGCCAGCCCGGCGGCGACGATGTTCTTGGCGATGTAGCGGGCCGCGTAGGCCGCCGAGCGGTCGACTTTGGTCGGGTCCTTGCCCGAGAAGGCGCCGCCGCCGTGGGGGCAGCTCCCCCCGTAAGTGTCGACGATGATCTTCCGGCCGGTCAGGCCCGTGTCGCCCACCGGTCCGCCGATGACGAACCGGCCCGTCGGGTTGACGAGGTATTTGATTTCCAGAGAGCGGAGCTCGGCCGGAACGACCTTTTCGATGATTTCGGAGATGACGCCGTCGCGCAGGACCTTGTCGTCGACGTCGGCCGCATGCTGGGTCGAGAGGACGACCTTCTCGACGGCAATAGGCCTTTTGTCCTTGTAGCGGACCGAGACTTGGGACTTGGCGTCGGGCTTGAGCCAAGGGAGGCGCCCGCTCCTGCGCACTTCGGCCTGCTTCTGGACGAGCTTGTGGGCGAGGCGGATCGGCAGGGGCATGAGCTCCGGCGTCTCGGTCGTCGCGTAGCCGAACATCAGCCCCTGGTCGCCCGCGCCGACCTCGCCGTCGGCCTGGCTGACGCCGAGGTCGATGTCGGCCGACTGCCGGCCGAGATAAGTGCGGACTTCGCAGCTTTCCGCGTCGAATCCGATCTTGGGATCATCGTAGCCGATTTCGCGGGCGGTTTGGCGGACGAGGGCCACGGCGTCGAACTTCGCCGTCGTCCGGTACTCGCCGGCGACCACAGCCACGTTCTTGGTGACGAGCGTCTCGCAGGCGACCCGGCCCATCGGGTCTTCGGCCAGGACCGCGTCGAGGAACGCGTCGGAGATGAGGTCGGCCATCTTGTCGGGATGGCCCTCGGAGACCGACTCCGAGGAAAAGACGAAATCTTTGGCCATCGAGGCCTCCTTTCGGGACAAAGGCCGTCGTTCGCCTCGCTCGGGGATGGGATGCGGGATGGCCGCGGCGGCGTTCGGTCCGGCGGAAAAAATTTCCGCCCTGGACATTTGGTTGCCGCTTCGGCTTCCGCGACCACATCCTCGCCCCGGGCGAGAGGCACCTTGGGTGTCCGTCCCAGGTTGCCGGAGCCCGCGGCATCATTCGACACCGCAGGCCGCTCTTGATGCGGGCCATAAAATAGACTCTTCGGCCCGGATTGTCAAGGGATATTGACGGCCCTTCACCTCCCGGGATATCCTGAGTCCATAACCTGCTCGAGAGGAGAAAACCATGGCAAAGATCCGGGCGTTTTGCGGAATAGATTGCGGCGAGTGCGAAGCCTACATCGCCACCCAGGCGAACGACCTGGCAGGGCTCGAAGAGACGGCCAAGAAATGGGCCGTCCAGTATGGGGCCAAGGAGATCCTTCCCGAGGCGTGCGTTTGCGACGGTTGCTCCTCGGGAAAACGGACAAGCACGGCCCACGCCGCGACTTGCGCTATCCGGCTCTGCGCTTCCGGGCGAGGTGTCGTGACCTGCGCCCATTGCTCCGACTACGGCTGCGGGACCCTCCAGCAGTTCTTCGCCTTCGCCCCCGTTCTCAAGGAGAAGCTCGAGGCGATCCGGAAGGAGATCGGCTGAGCTCGGCCTCGACTGGCAGAGGCTCGTCGAGGTCGCCGACGACCCCCCCGGGGAGGACTATTGACGGGCCTTCCCCGCCGGGAATATCCTGAGGCCATGATCTGTCCAAAATGCGGCCTGGAAAATCCCGGCGGCGCCGGGCGATACCTTTCATAAGGCCGGCTTTTCGAGGAGGAGGGACATCATGGAATTTCAAAAACTCGTCGGCAAGCGCTACAGCGTCCGGGCCTACGATCCTCGTCCCGTCGAGGAGGAGAGGCTCGCCCGCGTCTTGGAAGCGGCCCGGCTGGCTCCGACGGCCTGCAATCTTCAACCCTTCCGAATCATCGTCCTTCCGACGAAGGGCCGCGAAAAGGAACTCCTCCGGATCTACGGCCGCCCGTGGTTCGTCCAGGCGCCGCTCGTCCTGGCCGTCTGCGCCCTTCCGGACGAAAGCTGGAAACGAAAGTCCGACGGCTGGAACGCCGCCGAGGTCGACGCGACGATCGCCATGGACCACATCATCCTCGCGGCGACCGAAGAAGGGTTGGGGACCTGCTGGATCGCCGCCTTCGACCCTGACGCCGCCCGGGACGTCCTCGGGCTGCCCCGGGCCGTCGTTCCCGTCGCTTTCACTCCCCTCGGTTATCCGGCCGATTCTCCCCCGCCAAGAAAACGGCGGCCCCTCGCCGATCTCGTCCGCCGGGACCGCTGGTAAAAAAATCGTCAGGGCCAAAAAGTCCCTCGGACCGGAATACCTGGCCGTCGTCAACGAGAATTGCCTTTGGCAAAAGGCCGGGCAGGACCAAATGCTCAACGTGATCGCCGAGCTCCTCGAAGCGAGGTTCGAACTCGCCGAGTTGGCGAACCTGTTCTCCGGCTCGTTCCAGAGAGCCCTGGAGAGGGCGCTGCGGCCTTAGGAAGACGACGAACGCTTCAGCGCGGCCCGGCCGGCTTGGCCCGGGCCTCCCTGACCATGTCCTTGACGTCCTGCATGAGGCGGGGCGTGCTGTAGACGATGCCGTCCTTGATCGTCCACTTGATGCCGCCGCGGATGACGTCCTTGCCGTCCTTGATGTCCAGGACTCCCGTCGGGTAGAGGTATTTGAGGTTGGCCAGCGGGTTCTCGTCGAGGAGGATGAGGTCGGCCAGGAATCCCTGGCGGACACGCCCGAGCCGGTCCTCGAGTCCCATGAGCTTGGCGTTGTTCCCGGTCGCGCACTGGATGACGTCGATGGGATGGAAGCCGGCCTCCTGGAGAAGCTCGAGTTCGCTGAGATAGGTGAAGCCGTAGAGCGTGTAGATGAAGCCGGCGTCGTCGCCAGCCCCGACGAGCCCTCCCCTGTCGGCAAAATCGCGGACGGCCTTCATCCAGATCCGGTAGTTCTCCTTCCAGGCGATCTCGTCCTCGGTCGACCAGCCCCAGGAAAAGGCGCCGTGGCGGGAGGGGCTGGGGTGGAAGTAGGCCTCGAGGGCCGGGTGGAGGTATTCCTTGAACCAGGGCAGGTTGCGGGCCCGGGTCATGTCGCGGCAAGCCTCGTAGGTGCTGAAAGTCGGTACCCAGGCCACGCCCTTGGCGATCATCTCGTCGAGAACGGCCTTGAGCTTGGCCGGGTCGGCCTCGCGCCAGAGCCGGCCCGCCCAGCGGAAGCGGTCGCTCTCGTTGTTGTAGTTGTAGGACGGCGGAAAGTTCTGGGAGCCCTTGAGGGCGGCGTCCGGGATGCCGTACCAGTGCTCCATCGTCGCCACGCCGAAGGCCGCGGCGTCCCGGGCGTCGGTCTCCTCGACCCCGACGTGATGGGCCACCTTGAGGCCGAGCTTTTTCGACTCGTCGACGATGGCCGCCATGATGTCGCGGTCCAGGCCGAAGATCTTGACGCCGTCGGCCCCCTGCTCCTTGACGGACCGGACGGACTTTCGTCCTTCCTCGGGGGTCGCTCCGCCGGCGACGAGATAGATATAGAGCCGGGGAGCGATGATGGAGCCCTCCTGGCTCTTGCGGCGCTCGGCCAGGGCTTTCTTCGGGTCGGTGCCGACATCCCTGACCGTGGTGACGCCGCAGGACAGATAGACCTTGTATTCGTATTCGAACGGCTGGGCGATGCCGGCCCGCTCGTCGTGGAGATGGACATGGCTGTTGATCAGCCCGGGGAGGAGATACATCCCCGTGCCGTCGAGGACGTGGGCCTCGCTTTTGTGGGCGTCGGGACGCGTATTGGCTCCTCGGAGGGCGGCGATCTTGTTGCCTTCGACGACGACGTCCATCGGCCCTCGCATCGGCGTGCCCTTGCCGTCGATGACCATGACGTTGCGGATGACGAGGCGGTCGTAGCGTCGCCCGTGCTCGACGCCGCGGCTCTCGGCCGCGTGGCTCCAGGGCGGACCGGCTGAAAAGGCCAGGCCGAACAAAATCGCGAGACCGGACGCTGCTTTTTTCATGGCTTCTCCTTTCGATCGACGCGGATGAGCTCGATCTTGACGCCTGGACCGGCGATGTCGAGCTCGGCCCGCCACGGATAATCCCAGTTTCCCGTCGAGACGAGAGGGACGGCCACTCCCTCCCGGCGGAGCTCATCGCGGGAATGGACGGGGAAAGAGAGGCGGATTTCGGTCTTATGGCTGTCGGCCGCGAAGCCGTCTCTCCCGTCTCCTATGGTGAGGAAGCATATCCGGGTTATACTGTCATTTCAAGGAGGCTGCCGAATGAAAAAACTCACGCTCATCCTAGGACTCATACTGGCGATCCCCGTCGCGATCGCCGATACCCGCCCTCTAGAGAACGTCGCCCAAGGCCAGGTCGTGGAAGGCTTGAAGTTCGCGAGCTCCATCCTCGGCCGCGAGGTGAAGTTCAGCATCTACCTGCCTCCCGACTACGCGGCCTCGGTCCGCCGTTATGCCGTCGTCCATCTTCTCCACGGGATGACCGACAACGATTCGGGCTGGATCCAGTTCGGCGAGGTCCACCTGGCGGCCGACCGGGCCATCGCCGACCGCGAGATCCCGCCGATGATCATCGTCATGCCCGACGGCGGACTGACCTGGTACATCAACGATCACCAGGGCAAGGCCCGCTGGGAGGACATGTTCGTCCAGGAATTCATCCCCCACATCGACGCGACCTACCGGACCCGGACGGCCCGCGAATATCGCGGCATTTCGGGCTTATCGATGGGCGGATGGGGCTCGCTGACGCTCTCCATGCGCCACCCCGACCTCTTCGTCGCCTGCGCCGCCTTCAGCGCCGCGGTCTGGACCGAGAAGGATGCGGGAGCGATGGAAGGGCCGCAATATGAGAAGCTCTTTGCCCCGCTTTTCGGGCCGAAGCCGGCCGAAAAAGGCCAGGTTGCGCCGTATTTCAAGGCCGTCAATCCCGTCAGCCTGGCCGGGTCCGTCTCCGACGCCGCGCTCCGCAGGGTCCGCTACTACATCGACTGCGGCGACGACGATTTCCTTATCGCCGGAAACTGCGCCCTCCACCTCGCCCTGGCCGAGCGGAAGATCCCCCACGAGTTCCGGGTCCGCGACGGCGGCCACACGTGGACGTACTGGCGGACGGGCATCGTCGACGGCCTGAAGTTCATCGGCCAGTCGTTCCGCCGCTGAAAGAGGACTTCGCCCAATCGGTTTTTTTGCCGGCCTCGTCCCTCATTCTCTGGATGAGGTCCTGCATGTAAGCGTTGCCTTCGGCTTTCTTCAGGACGGCCTCTCGACCGCCGGCCCAGTCCGTCAAGTCCGCTCCGGAGTCGACGAGGAGCGCGGCCATGTCCTCCGAGCCGAAAGTGACCGCATGATCCAGCGGAGTTTGGCCCTCGCCATCGCGCGCGTCGACGAAAGCGCCCGAACGGATCAACCGCGCGGCCACTTCCTCGAAGCCGAGCATGACCGTCAGGTGAAGCGCCGTCCGGCCGTGATTGTCCTCGGCGTTCACCTCCGCTCCGGCTTCGATCAGCCGGGCGACCATGAGCTCCTGCCCCTGCGTCGCCGCATGGTGAAGCGGAGTTTGGCCGCCCTCGGTCCTGGCATTCACGTCCGCGCCGGCGGCGAGGAGTCGCGCCGCGACGTGATTGTGGCGCCCCCAAACAGCCGCTAAAAGCGGCGAATCCCCGGTGATGTCCCCGGCGTTGGCATCCGCCCCGGCGGCGA